>JAILAS010000078.1 GCA_024681495.1 Eubacterium sp.
TCATAGTATAAAAATTGCAACGGATCCTCGTGGGTCCGTTGTTTTAACGAGGATGCGCACGGATTCGGACAGGAAGTTGTCTGCTGAAGCAGACCCGAATCCGGCGCGCAAGACTCGCGAGCGAGTCTTGACGTTGGGAGGGTAATTATGAGTGAAACCAAAAACAAGAAGAAGTACGATCTGCAGTACCTTAGGTCTGTGGCCAGGCTCTATCCGAACATTCCGAAGACCGCCACGGAGATAATCAACCTGCAGTCGATACTCAGTCTGCCCAAGGGCACGGAGCACTTCCTGTCGGATATTCACGGCGAGTATCAGCAGTTCGACCACGTGCTTCGTAACGGGTCGGGCGCAGTCCGCAGGAAGATCGACGACGAGTTCGGCGATATTCTTTCGGAGCAGGAGAAGAGGGAACTGGCATCTCTCGTGTACTATCCCGAGCAGAAGATCGCTCTGGTGCAGCAGACAGGCATCAACATGGTGGACTGGTACACGGTGATGATAAACAGGCTCATCCGCGTGTGCAAGAACTCCGCTTCAAAGTATACGCGCTCCAAGGTTAGAAAGTCTCTGCCCGCCGACTTCGCGTACGTGATCGAGGAGCTCATCACCGGAAGGCGCGAGGTGGCCAACCAGGAGGACTACTACAACGAGATCATAAAGACGGTCATCAGGATCGGAAAGGCGCCCGAGCTCATCTGTGCGCTCAGTTCCGTTACCTGCCGGTTCGTCATCGACCACCTGCACATCGTAGGCGACATCTTCGACAGAGGCCCGGGCCCGCACATTTGCCTGGATATCCTCAAGGGGTATCACAGCGTGGACATTCAGTGGGGCAATCACGACGTGCTCTGGATGGGAGCGGCTGCCGGACAGACCGCGTGCATGGCGACCGTGCTCCGAATCAGCGCCAAGTACGGAAACCTCGACATCCTCGAGGAGGGATACGGAATCAACATGATTCCCCTGGTTCAGTTCGCCCTTAACACCTATGCGGACGATCCCTGCGACTGCTTCAAGCTCACCTATCAGGAGGGTGATTACGACATAAAGAACGCCGTGTTCGACAGGAAGATGCATAAGGCCATCGCCGTCATCCAGTTCAAGCTCGAGGGCCAGCTCATAAAGAGGCACCCCGAGTATCACATGGAGGACAGGCTCCTGCTCGACAAGATGGATCTCGAGAACAAGACCGTAGTGGTCGAGGGCGTGGAGTACCCGCTCCTCGACACGAATTTCCCGACCATCGATCCCAAGGATCCCTACAAGCTCTCTCCCGAGGAGAACGAGCTGGTGCAGCATCTCAGGAACGGATTCATCAACTGCGACAAGCTTCAGGAGCATGTGCGCTTCCTGCTGCGCAACGGCTCGCTGTATAAGGTTTACAATAACAACCTCCTTTTCCACGGCTGCCTCCCCATGAACGAGGATGGCTCCTTCAGGGAGGTGGAGGTGTACGGCAAGAAAGTCTCCGGACGCGCGCTCTACGACAGGATAGAGAGGTATTTGCGTAAGGGGTACTACGCCATTGACCCCAAGGAGAGGGAGGACGGCTGCGACCTGTTCTGGTGGTCCTGGATAAACGGAGATTCCCCGCTCTTCGGCAAGGGTAAGATGACCACCTTCGAGAGGTACTTCGTGGCGGATAAGGCCACCCACAAGGAGCCCAAGAATCCGTACTACACATGGTACGAGAACGACGAGGCGGTGGACAGAATCCTCAGGGAGTTCGGTCTCGACAGCCCCGAGAGCAAGATTATAAACGGCCACATCCCCGTGGAGTCCAAGAAGGGCGAGACGCCCATCAAGTGCAACGGAAGGCTGTTGGTCATCGACGGCGGATTCTCCAAGGCGTACCAGCCCAAGACGGGAATCGCGGGCTACACGCTCATCTACAATTCCTATGGATTTCTTCTGGCGGCGCACGAGCCCTTCGTGTCCGTGGAGAAGGCGGTGGAAGAGGGGCTGGACATCCATTCGGATGCGGTCCTCGTGGAGCACGTAAACCGCAGGATGCGCGTGGCGGACACCGACGTCGGCGTGGGCATCCAGGAGGAGATAGACGAGCTCGAGGCGCTGCTGGACGCGTACAGAAGCGGACGCATCGTCGAGAGAGACTAAACAATCGCCCGAATCGGGAGGCGGCTCAGGCCTCGTCCCGCCGGCTTTGAAAATTACAGACATACTGAAAAGAGGGTCCGCATCAGCTTGATGCGGGCCCTCTTTCTTATGGTTTCGTTTTGTTGGTTTTACTATGTGTGTCAAATTGATGTTTTAAATCGTAGTTATGTAGTGGGGGCGATTAGCCTGTTACTTTACTTTTATGATGCTAACCTTCTTGCCAATCTTCTTAACGGCATTCTTGAACTTCTTCTTCACGGCCTTGCTCTTAACGATGATCTTCTTGAGCTTCTTATCCTTTAAGAGCGCCGTCTTGGCAACAGACTTAAGGCTCTTGGCGTTGACCGTGAGCTTCTTGAGCTTCTTGGCGTTTGCGAGTGCCTTGCCCTTAATAGCCGTAACGGTGTAGGTCACGCCGTTGTCAGACTTAACCGAGTTCGGGATGGTGAGCTTCTTGGCCTTCTTGCCTGCAGCGGTGAGTCCGGTCACTGCCACGGTCTTCTTAGATACATTCGTGATTGAGTAGGTTACCTTGCCCCTGGTGAAGGTGTCGCCTTTTGCGTCGGTGGCTGTGCCGGTCTGGGTATCCGTGCTGCCGGAAGTTTCGCCGGTAGTGGAAGAGTCATCGGTTCCGCTGCTGGCTGCGTTCTCTTCCCTGGCGGTCTCTCTTTCCGCGCTGGCTACAACGTCGGCTGCCTGTGCCGCCTGAGCCTCTGTGAGGGTGGCTGAGAGGCGTCCTACTGCGGATTCATATCCTCTGAAGGACGAATTTACGAGGTGATTGATAACGAGAGAGCTGATGTCGTAGCTTCCCGACATGTATACTTCGTAGTCGGTGTTGGTGATTCCTGTGACCTTGCTGCCGTCGATGTAGCTGTTGTCGAGGACTACGGTGTATGTCTGCGTGGCGTCGTCTGTGATCAGGTTCATCTGTGAATCGTAGAGGGTAACGTCGTTGCTGTTATCTACATCGATTACTGCGTACATTCCGCTTATCTGGGGGAATGATGCGGAGAGATCCTGCGATCCGTCGACTGTCCAACTTGAAAGCGCACTGTCCATAATCTCATAGAGCTGAGAACCGGTGAGGTCTAACTTGTAAAGCGTAAGGGATTCGTTAACCACGTCCATCATCTCGAGGATGGATACTCCACCTGCGGAAAGGCTGGCCCTTATGTGGCATCCGGGCCAGATAGCCATGTCCGCTCCTTCGGTGCTCTCCACGAGCGCGTCTGTGAGCATGTCACCCAGGTTGGTCTCTTTAGCGCGGATGGAAGCTCTTTCGCCGTCCTGATCGTAGTCGAGGGTGGCGAGGTCTTCTCCGAGTGCGGCGTTAAGCTTGGTGTTCCACTCATCGAGAAGGGCGGAGACTGTGGCGTCTGCCGTATATATGCTGTCATATCCTGCCGTGGTTACATTTCCGGAGTCGTCGTAAACGGCCGCGGGGATGAGCTCGCAGTCCACGTCCACCACGTTGTTGTTCGAATCGAGGTAGAGGTGGGTGAGACCGATGTCCGAGCTGTAGGAGCCGGCCTGAATGAGTGCCTGGGTATTGGTGCTGTTATAGTCCAAAACCTCCTCATGTGAGTGTCCGTCCACTACCAGGTCGATGGCGGTGTTACTGGATGCGAGGGATGACGAGAACGAGTCATAGCCCATGTGGCAAACGGCAACGATTACGTCGCAGCCTGCTTCCTCGAGGGCGGCTAAGCAGGTGGTGGTGGCGGATGAAGCATCTCCCTTGGAGACGTCGTCTACGTCTTTAACCTCGCTGGTGGTGATTCCGAAGAAACCTACCTTAATGCCGTCGCAATCCTTAACGGTGTAGGCCTTGCCGGTCAGGTAATCGCCTGTGGATTCCCTGAGCAGCGTGGCGGAAATAAGATCGAAGCTGGCCTGTCCTGCCAGGTACTCGGCCTGATCTGCGCCGAAGGTTACGTCGTCGTTACCCATGACAGCCACGTCGTACTGCGCAGCGTTCATGATGTCGATAACGGATTCTCCCTTATAATATGCGGCAAGTGCTCCGCCGGAGAGAATATCTCCACCGCTGACGGTCAATACGTTCTCTTCACCGTAGAGCGCCTGCTCGGAAGCCTTAATGGCTGCCACGTAGGGTTCGCAGGTGAGGGTGGAATGTGTATCGTTCGTGTCGATTACGGAAATCACCTTCGCATATTCTGCGTTATTATTGGGACTTAACTGGGTATCTGCCTGGGCCGGTATAATGCCCGAGGACAGAGTTAATGCAGCGGCCATGAATACCGCTGCGAAACGTGATAGTTTCATTTTCATAGCATCCTCCTTTAAAATACCAACATACTAAAGCCGGCTTTCCACCCCACTTATAGGAAAACCGCCTCAAAACAATAAAATTTTAGCATTTTACGGTCAAGAAAACAATGCTTTGTATGCAATTTGTGATGTCAAATATAAATGGTAAAATGGCGGCGGATTCGTTGACACCCAATGCTTGTTTCGCTATAATGGTTGATTAATAGGGGTGGCAGTTTGCACTAAAGAAAGAGAGGGATAAAATGGCGACAATCATAGGAGAAGGCATCACTTTCGACGACGTACTGTTGGTACCCGGATACTCGGAAGTTACTCCTAACATGGTAGATCTTTCTACAAACCTTACACAGAAAATCAAGCTTAACATACCCATGCTCTCGGCGGGAATGGATACGGTTACAGAGCACCGTATGGCCATTGCCATGGCCAGGCAGGGTGGTATAGGTATCATCCATAAAAACATGTCAATCGAGGCCCAGGCCGATGAGATAGATAAGGTAAAGCGCTCCGAGCACGGAGTAATTACCGATCCCTTCTATCTTTCTCCCGAGCACACACTGCAGGATGCGGATAACCTCATGGGTAAGTACCGCATTTCCGGCGTGCCCGTTACCAACGGCAGGCGTCTGGTCGGAATAATCACCAACCGCGACCTTAAGTTCGAGGACGATTACTCCAAGCAGATTAAGGAATGCATGACCCCCGGCGATAAGCTCATTACCGCCAAGGAGGGCATCACCCTCGACGAGGCGAAGGTCATTTTAGCCAAGCATCGCATTGAGAAGCTTCCGATTGTGGACGACGACTTCTGCCTTAAGGGCCTTATCACCATTAAGGATATCGAGAAGCAGCTGAAGTATCCCCTCTCCGCGAAGGACGATCAGGGAAGGCTTCTTTGCGGCGCCGGTGTCGGATTCACGGCCAATATGATGGACCGTATCGAGGCGCTCGTTAACGCGAAGGTAGACGTCATTGTACTCGACTCCGCGCACGGACATTCGAAGAACGTTATAAACGCCGTTCAGGAGATTAAGACCTCCTATCCCGGACTCCAGATAATTGCCGGCAATGTGGCTACCGCAGAGGGCTGTAAGGCTCTTATCGACGCCGGCGTAGACTGCGTTAAGGTGGGAATCGGACCCGGATCCATCTGCACCACCCGCGTGGTTGCGGGTATCGGCGTTCCCCAGATTACCGCGGTTATGGACTGCTACAGCGAGGCGAAGAAGAAGGATATCCCCATCATCGCCGACGGCGGTATCAAGTATTCGGGAGATATGACTAAGGCCCTGGCAGCAGGCGCAGACACCTGCATGATGGGTTCGATGTTTGCGGGCTGCGACGAGAGCCCGGGATCCTTCGAGCTCTATCAGGGACGTAAGTATAAGGTATATAGGGGCATGGGCTCCATTGATGCCATGGAGAACGGCTCCAAGGACAGGTACTTCCAGGAGGACGCTAAGAAGCTGGTTCCCGAGGGAGTGGTTGGACGAGTTGCTTATAAGGGCTCCGTTGAGGATACCGTATTCCAGCTCATCGGCGGTATCCGCGCCGGCATGGGATACTGCGGATGCCCCACCATCGAGGACCTTAAGAATAATTCCCGCATGGTGAAGATAAGCGCGGCTTCCCTGAAGGAGAGCCATCCCCACGATATTCAGATTACCAAGGAGGCACCGAACTACAGCATCGACTAAAGGGCGGGCCGGTATAATAAGTAAAAAGAAACCGCATCGTACCAATGGTACGGTGCGGTTTTTCTGTTATATGTGGAATATGGTAATAGCACTCAACTTACTGGAATGAAACGGTGAAGTTCTGCATGGCGCGGGCGTTTTCGTCGCTTTCGGGATTGGTGATGTTTTCCATGGCTTCGATGCGCTCTGCTGCCGACTTCGCGTCCGTATCGCCGCCGAAAGCCGACTGGATGGCTTCTGCGGTCATCTTCGCGTCTTTGGATACGCCGTCGATTCCGGCTATCTCTTCGGATGTATCCTCGAGGTTGCCGCGCGCCTCCTCGAGCCGTGCGGCCCTGGCAGCCATCTCGGTATCGTAGGTGTATCGGGATATTTCGCCGTTTACGTACATCTGCTCGAGACGCTGATCGCTTATATTCGATAATCGGGTAGTCGCCTGTGAGGCAGCTTCGCTGTTTTGCGATGACTCAACGGCTGCAGAGATGATTTCTTCGGTTGTTTCTGTCTCTTCGGGAACCTCGATCTTAACCGGCTCTAAGGGCACGAACTCGGGAACCTCGGGAGGTTCGGGAGGCTCGGGGAGCTCGGGCTCCTCGGCGGCGGTCGCGGTTTCCTCGGCGGCAGCTGTGTTCTCCTCGGCAGTCAATGATGCGATGGCCGCGCTTTCTTCGTCGGGAGGGGGGAACGCGGAGCGCTCCGCATTGTCCTCCGATACGGAGTAGGTGGCGGACTTTTCGTTCTCGCTACGCACCTGTACGGTGTCTCCATCGTCGGAAACCGAAACTACGTTTTTAAGCTTTTCTTCGGCTGCTCCCGGATCCACGGTCTTATCGGGGACCTGGGTGTTTTCGGCGGCGGTGGGTGCCGGCGTGCGGCTGTTTATCTTCGCCTGGTTCGAAAACTGAACGGCCATATCGGGTGTACTCTTCGAAAGATTTAAATCGATATTTTCCATAACACTCGCTCCCTTCTTCACAAACAGAAGAAAACTATTTATAGTTGTCTTTATTATACTTCAATATAATAAAAAACGCAACATCATAAAGCGTTGACAGAATCCGACGGATATAATACAATTGTCCTACAAATTAGTGACAGCTTTTAGTTTGTTTATTTAGACTCAGGAGGTAAGACTTATGGCAAAAGAAGCTACATTACAGGTACGTATGGATGCGGAGCTGAAAGCGGAAGTGGAGGCTCTGTATAAAGAACTGGGAACCACCTTTACAGAGGCGGTTCGTATTTTTGCAGCCCAAAGTATCAGGGAGAACGGCATGCCGTTTCTGGTGACCAGGGATCTGGACGGAGCTTACGCCAGGGTTACTAAGTACGCACAGGCCATGGGCCGCACGGTTAACGACTGATGGGGAACTTCAGACCCTGCATAGATATTCATGACGGAGCGGTAAAGCAGATTATAGGAGGCACCCTCGACGATGAAAGAGGCGCAGGTGAGAACTATGTCTCCGCCAGGCCGGCGTCCTATTATGCGGCCATGTACAGGGAGGACTCCCTCAAGGGGGCTCACGTCATCATGCTTAACCACCCGGGTTCTCCCATGTATGAGAAGACCCGGGAGCAGGCTATTGGCGCCCTTCGCGAGTATCCGGGCGGCATGCAGGCGGGCGGGTCCGTGAACGATGAGAACGCCCGCGTTTTTCTGGACGCCGGGGCTTCGCACGTCATTGTCACCAGCTTCGTCTTTAAGGACGGCGTAATCAACATGGATAATCTGGAGAGGCTGAGGCGTGCCGTCGGCAAAGAGCGCACGGTACTGGACCTGAGCTGCAGGTTCAGGGACGGAGACTACTACATCGTCACCGACAGGTGGCAGAAGTTCACCGACGTGAAGCTTAGTCCGCAGACTCTGGAGAGGCTGGCCGAATATGCCGATGAGTTCCTGGTGCATGCGGCGGATATAGAGGGCAGGAAGAACGGGCCGGACGAGGCCGTGGTGGATATTCTGGCGTCCTATGATGGGATACCGGTAACCTACGCGGGCGGGATCCGTAACCTGGAAGATATTGATAAGATAAAGAAAAAAGGAGGCGGACGGGTGAACTTCACCATCGGTTCCGCACTGGATATATTTGGTGGGGATCTTCCCTACCTGGAGGTTAAAAATCTATGAAATTTACTAAGATGCACGGGGCCGGAAATGACTATGTTTATGTGAACTGCTTCGAGGAGCGGGTGGATGACCCCTCCGCGCTTGCTATAAAGGTTTCGGACCGCCATTTCGGCGTGGGGTCCGACGGGCTTATACTTATTAAGCCCACTGATAAGGCCGATTTTGAGATGGATATGTATAATTCCGACGGCTCGAGGGGAGCCATGTGCGGAAACGGCATTAGGTGTGTCGCCAAGTACGTTTACGACCACGGTCTCACGGATAAGACCGAGATCACCGTGGACACGCAGTCGGGAGTTAAGACGCTGCAGCTGTTCGTCGAGGACGGAAAGGTTAAGACCGTCAGGGTGGATATGGGAGAGCCGATTCTTAAGAGCTCTGATATCCCAGTGGTATGCGAGAGCGAGACCGTGGTGGACGAGCCTATAGAGGCGCTCGGAAAGACCTACAGGATGACCTGCGTATCCATGGGTAATCCCCATTCGCTCTGCTTTATAGACTGCGATCCTTCGGACTTCGACCTCGAGACGGTCGGACCCGCGTTCGAGTCTCACGAGCGCTTCCCGGAGCGCGTGAATGCCGGGTTTATCCACGTTGTGGACAGGTCCCATACCAGGGTCAGGGTATACGAGCGCGGCACGGGGGAGACCCTGGCCTGCGGCACGAACGCCTGCGCCGGTGTGGTTGCGTGTGTGCTGAACGGACTCACAGACAGGGCCGTGCACGTGCAGCTTCCCGGGGGAGAGCTGTTTATCGAGTGGAACGAGCAGGACAATCACGTCTATATGACGGGGCCTGCGGCTACCACTTTCGAGGGAGTTTTAGAGGTATGACGCAGTTGGCCTGATTCCGCTGTTTGTTATATCTCAGACTTGAATGGGGAGTAGCGCGGAAGCAGTTTATGTCGTTTGTGGGGGACGATTATGAAAAACAGATCTAAGCTTGAATTACTTGAATGGGCACTGTGCCGGCCGCCCTTGCTCAGGACCCTGGGGTGGGTCCTGATGCTGGTTGCGACCGCGTTCGTGCTGTTTGTATTCTTCGTTTTTGACGAGCAGAGGCTGCCCATGTCAGAGCCGGTTGTCTATGACTTTAACAGCGAGTGGATCATGACCGACGGGGATGGTAACACAGTGTCCCTCGATGAGCTCCCGTATGCCGGCACCTCCGGTCCCGGGGAAGAGATAGTTCTGGAGAATACCATCCCCGAGGACTGTTATGGACTTACCCTGGCCTTTTTGTCAGCAGATAAGACCGTGGAGGTCGAGGTGGATGGGAGGACCGTGTATACTTTCGGCATGTCCGATGATCTTCTGTTCGGCAAAAGCCCGGGCAGTATGATCAACTTCGTAGATCTGCCGATCGTCATGAACGATCCTACCGTGAGGATTACCTTTAAGTCTTCTTACGCGGATTACGCTTCTTATATTTCCACGTTCGTTCTGGGACGTAAGGGAGATGTTGTCAACAGCATCTTCGTGAATCAGCTTCCCAGCCTTATAATGTTCGTTATTGTCATCGGAATAGGTATACTAATGCTGGTGCTGGCGGCTATGAGAGCGGTCGGAAGAAACTATACCTATGGGGTGGAGTTCCTGGGGATGTTCTTCTTCTCGTTCTCCTTTGTTATGCTAATTGAGACGAAGGTACTGCCGATTTTCCTCGGCCAGCCTGTGCTGTTCTCCGTCCAGATGTTCATCACCCTTATGATATCCCCCGTGTTCTATCTTCTCTATTACCAGAAGAGGTTTAAGGACCTGAAGAATCCCTTCCTCACGCTCACCCTCTGGGCGAGCATGCTGAACATGGTGGTTCAGCTCGTCTTACAGGCGTTCAACGTCGCGGACTTCATGGAGATGAGGTTTGTGGTCTATACCCTGGTGGTGCTCGGCATTCTGGCGTGCATCTTTCAGATTGTTCTCGCGGTGCGCCGCGAGATGATAGTGGGAAATATCTGGGAGGTGATAGGGGCGCTGGTGGCGGCCGGCACCGGGTTTGCCGATTTCATAAGGCTCTCGCAGATTAAAGTGGGGGATCTGTGCATGTTCAGCAGATACGGCATCGCCTTCTACGGAGTCTGCATGGTTTATGTACACGTCCGGATTATCGTTCGAGAGGATTCCTTCCTGCTCGAGGAGAATGCCCGCCTCATGGGACAGGCTCTGGACTATGAGAGGGCCAGGGTCAAGGAGATGGAGCAGGAGAAGACCAGGGCCGAGGCGCAGAACCAGGCCAAGAGCAGATTCCTCGCCAACATGTCCCACGAGATCCGCACGCCCATAAACGTAATTATCGGCTTTAACACCATGATCCGCAGGGAGGCCAGGAATGCCCAGATTAAAGAATACGCCGACAATGTGGATAACTCCGCGCATAACCTTCTGGCCCTCATCAACGACGTCCTGGACTTTTCCAAGATAGAATCCGGGGCGCTCAGCATCGTCGAGGCGGAGTATGACTTCGCGTCGTTCGTCAATGACATCTGCATCATCGCGCAGGAGAGGAGCCGCCAGAAGCATCTGGACTTCATCCTTGAGAACGATCCGGAGATCCCCGAGAAGGTCTATGGCGACGAGGCTAGGGTGCGCCAGATTGTTACGAATCTTTTGACCAATGCCGTGAAGTACACGCCCAGCGGCTCCGTTAGCCTGAGCTTCGAAAAGAAGGACTTCCGTATCGACGATAAGGGCCGGGACATCTTCACACTTAAGGTCATAGTCAGGGATACCGGAATCGGCATAAAGAGCGAGAATCTCGATAAGATCTTTGGTTCCTTCGAGAGGCTGGATATCGAGAAGCATAAGAATATAGAGGGTACGGGCCTTGGCCTTAATATATCCCGGACGCTCGCGCGCGCCATGGGCGGTGATATAGAGGTGAGGAGTACCTATGGGCGCGGCTCCGAGTTTACCGCGTACATCCCCCAGGTGATCCATTCGGAGGAGACGGTCGGCGATATTGCCGGCAGGTTCGCCGAGGAGACCCGTGC
The DNA here is from genome assembly GCA_024681495.1 of Eubacterium sp. Classification (GTDB taxonomy): domain Bacteria; phylum Bacillota; class Clostridia; order Lachnospirales; family Lachnospiraceae; genus RUG14243. The sequence goes on from JAILAS010000078.1 coordinate 11,234, forward strand.
GCGCTTTGACCAGATTTACAGGGCTAAGGTGTTCGCGCCCGATGCCAGGATTCTCTACGTGGACGACCTGGATATGAACCTCAAGGTCTTCTGCGGCCTCCTGAAGGACACCGGCATGATTATCGATACTGCCGCCGGCGGAGAAGAGGCGCTCGGGCTCATGGAGAAGAACCACTACGACATCGTTTTCGTGGACGATATGATGCCCGGAATGAATGGCCGCGAGGTTCTCGTGCGAGCGCTGAAGCGCAGGTCGGACGGCAAATATCCCAACTCGGACACCCCCATACTGGTAGTTACGGCCAACGCTATGGCCGGATCGAGGGAGGAGTATCTCGCTTTGGGATTTTCGGATTATATATCCAAGCCCATGAGGGATGATGAGCTGGAGAACATGATCGTCAAATATCTTCCGGCGGAGCTTAACAAGGGACGGATAGAGTCCTTTGATGCCGCTGCGGGCGGGGAGCCCGATGCGCTCGCCGGGGATCGTGCGGCGGCCGAAGGCGAAGCGGGAGACGTATTCGTTGAAGACGGATTGAGTGGCGGTTCTGGCGTGGACGGAGATGAGTCAGCCCACGACACAGCCGAAGAGGATGATGAGACAGTCGTCGGAACGGAGATTCACGGCAAGTACGGCAAGGTGCCTGCGTTCAGTCAGAAGTGGGTGGTGAGGTCGTTCGCGGCGCTCATGCTGCTGGTTGCGTTCTTTGGACTTGCCAGCTATTCCGGCTCGTATAAGGACTACTCGCTTACGGCCTCCGAGGGAGGAGTGGAACTGGAATGGGCCCTCGTCACGGTGGACGGGGTTGAAAATAATATAACCTTCCCACAGAAGTGCGGCTCCGATGGGGAGGCCACGCTCACCGCGACCATTCCCACCGGTAAATTTAAGGGCAAGCTGTACATCTACTCCGATATGCAGGATATGACCGTGGACATAGACGGAGAGAGGGTGTACACATACGTCTACGATGAGAAGAGCGTTTTCAATGTGGATTACCCGCCCAGGGCATGGATAAGCGTGCCTGTGGATGATGAACAGGAAGAGGTGTCTGTGGAAATCCATCTGATATCCAGGGTTTCCGAGAATTCGGAGGTCGTCGGAGTCTTCTACGGAAATAAGTTTGACTTCGCCTACATGGTTATTTCGCAGAACATGATGACGGTTCTTGGAGTAATCGTGCTCGCTCTGGCGGCGCTGGGCCTGGCACTAAAGTACGTGTTTGCCGGCGTAGAGAAGGATCAGAGGCGCGGAGTTCTTTACAATGCGATTATGATGATTCTATTGGCCGGCGCGCTGCTTTGCCAGTCCGATCTCAAGCAGTTCGTGTTCGATAACGTGCTGTTTGCCAGAAACCTCGGGTACTTCATGCTGATGCTCGTGCCCGTGGCATATCTGGTTTGCGTCGACGTGATGACGTCATACAGGTTCGCGATGCTGTGCAGAGGGTACGCATTCGTTGTCATGGCGATCGATTTTTGTGCTATAATTGCTACGGCTTTAAGTAATGGCGAAGTGAGGCTTCTGGATGTCCTTCCGCTGATATATATTATTTACGCGGTTATGTTCGTTCTAAGCATCTACATGTTTGCCATGTTCCGGAAGAAGGACAGGGAGCTCTTTAAGAGCAGGGCGATATTCTTCTACGTTACGCTCGGCGCATTTCTTCTGTGCCTTGCGGATCTCCTGGTGTACTTCATCAGGGGATACAGCTTCATGGGATGGCATGTGTCATTAGCGGGATTCATATACGGAATGGGCATCTTCGTAGCCCATGAGTGTGAGATAAAGGACCTCGTCACCAGGGACAGAAAGAGGGCTATGGCGGTTAGAAACGCCAACCGCATGACCACGGACATAGCCGTGGACATGCGCAACCTGCTCGCGTCCATGCTCACCCTCGACGAGCTTATATTGAAAGAGGAGAAGGACGTGGTTATCCAGTCCTACGCCCAGTCGATAAGGTCGGTCGGAATAGAGATGATGGACGTCATCAATAAGACCGTCGGACAGGTTCATGACAGCGATAAGTCTTTGGGCGATCTAGGTGATGAAACAGGTGCAATAATTAATATTGACACCGGGACCGAAGCCTATGATTCGGGGATGATTGACGACAACGGAGATTCTGAGCCGGCGGAGGCTGAGCGCGTGCTTTCCGACGAGGATAAGAGACTCGTTGCCATAAGGGATATCCCCGGCATGGATATAAAGAGCGGCATCGACTACTGCGGCGGAGATAAGAGTTTTTATCTGGGAATAGTTGCCGAGTATTTGAAGGTGGATCGCGCGGCCGATATCGAGCGCACCAGATCCGAGGGCGACGGCGACAATTATACGCTTTACGTTCATTCTCTTAAGAGCACGTCGTATTCCATCGGAGCCAGGGAGCTCGGGGACGACGCCAAGAACATGGAGATAGCCTCTTCGGAGGGAGATAAGGACTACATCGATTCTCATCACGAGGATCTGGTTGGGAAATACAGGCGGTTGAGAGAAGGGCTTGAGAGAGCCATGGAAGGCTACGAAGAAGGAGACTGTAATGTTTGAGATTTCTCTAATTGACGATGTGAAAGTGGACCGTAAGGTGCTGTCGAGGCATCTTCAGGACTATTTCGACGGCCGTGGAATCGACGCCGAAATAAGCGAATACACCTCCTCGGAGGAGTTTTTGTCCTCGGGAAATACCAGGGTCGACATCGTCTTTTTGGACATCTATATGGACGAGATGAATGGCGTGGAGCTGGCGCGCAAGATTCGCTCGAAGTCACGGGACGTGAGCATCGTCTTCGTTTCGGGCAGCAACGAATTCGCGTCGGAGGCTTTCGAGGTCGGGGCGGATTCGTACTTGAAAAAGCCGGTCGTACCCGACAGCCTCTATAACGTCATGGATAACATCCTCGCCAAAAAGAAGGCTGACATCTCGATAGAGATAATCGTGGACAGGCGTGCCACCCGGATTTACATGAGCGAGATCACCTATGCGGAGACCTCGGGCAGACACCTTATCATCCACACGGCGAACGGCGAGTACGAGTCTACCATCACGCTCAAGGACTTCATGGGCATGGTTCCCGAGGGCGCCATGGTCAGGATTTCCAGGTTCGAGCTGGTGAGCCTGGACGCCGTGGACAGCCTGAACATGGATGTGCTGGTGACTAAGGCGGGCGACAGGCTGACCGTCTCCAAGAAGTATCTCGATGAGGTGAAGGAGGCCATGCACAGCCGCTCCCGAAGATGAGAGAGGGAGCCGGATTGGCGGCCGAATCGGACTTTTTAGACGTCTTTAGGACACTTTGCGCAGGTTCTATTGATTTTGGAGATTGGATTTGGTTTAGTAGAAGAGAGAATATCTCCTGTACGAGTTTATTGTGCAAGGGGATGGGGTATGAAAATCCGCCGGAGTTTTGAACGGACTCCGGCGGAAAGTAAAAAAGAGGGAAGGCTTATGAACGAATACTTAAGAAAAATCGGCCTTATTGAAGGTGTTGACACCCGCGAGGGCATGGATAACACCGCTCAGGATATAGAGTTTTATCTGGAAATCGTGAGGGACTACATCGAGGAGGTGCCCGTGTCGGAGCTGAAGAGCACGTACGACGCCCGTGACTGGAAGGGATATCAGCTTAACGCACATAAGATAAAGTCCTCTTCATACACCATTGGCGCCAAGCTCATCGGGGACGAGGCGAAGGAGATTGAGAGCTCGGTTAAAGATAATGATTTGGAGTTTATCGAGAGTCATCATCAGAAATTCCTGGATGACGTCGAAAACCTGTTGGAAAGGCTTAAGGAAGCTGTCGCATAGCGGCAGCTTTTTTCTTTGGGAATATGGCGCACAATAACCCCGGATACCGTTGAAAAAATGCTTGAAATGTGGTAGAGTATCGGAGTATGTAAAAGGGTGAAAGTCTGACTATATTTCGCCCCGGGCGGCACATCGTCCGGGGCGTTTCAATGAAGGAGAAAACGGAAGAAATGAAATTCATGACCGGAAACACCAAAAAGGAAGATCTGGAGATATCCCAGATTCTCGAAGGAAACCTGATAGGAGAGAAGATTACCGTCAGCGGTGCCGTTCATACCGTCAGGGATATGGGCGAGGTTGCCTTTGTGGTCCTCAGGAAGAGAGAGGGCCTTCTGCAGACCGTATATGAGAACAATGTTACGGATGTGGACCTTAAGGATTTAAGAGAGGGTACGGTCATTCGTGCTCAGGGTATTGTTAACGGCGAGGACAGGGCTCCCAACGGTGTGGAGGTTCGTCTGGAGCACGTGGAGATCCTGGCGCAGCCGGTTGAGGCCATGCCTCTTCCCATCGGTAAGTGGAAGCTCAAGACCTCTCTGGAGGCGAAGCTTAACTACCGCCCGGTTTCCCTTCGTAACGTTAGAGAGAGGGCCAAGTTCAGGCTCCAGGAGGCCATCGCCAGAGGATTCAGGGATTACCTCCACGAGCAGGGATTCACGGAGATTCACACTCCGAAGATCGCTGCCAAGAGCGCGGAGGGAGGCGCGAACCTTTTCAGGCTCGAGTACTTCCATAAGCCTGCCGTGTTGCAGCAGAGCCCGCAGTTTTATAAGCAGATGATGGTCGGCGTGTTCGACAGGGTATTCGAGGTGGCTCCCGTGTTCCGCGCGGAGAAGCATAACACCAAGAGGCACCTGAACGAGTACACGTCTCTGGATATGGAGATGGGATACATCGACTCCTTCGAGGACATCATGGAGATGGAGACGGGATTCCTCAAGTACACCGTGGAGCTCCTTAAGAAGGACTACGCCAAGGAGATTAAGATGCTCGGCGTGGAGGTTCCGAACGCGGATAAGATTCCCGTGGTTCGCTTCGACGAGGCGAAGAAGCAGGTGAGCGAGAAGTACGGACATGAGATTAAGAACCCGTACGACCTCGAGCCCGAGGAGGAGCAGCTCATCGGCCGCTACTATAAAGAGGAGTGTGACGCCGATTTTGTTTTTGTCACACATTATCCCTCGAAGAAGAGGCCGTTCTACGCCATGGACGACCCCGAGGATACGGAAGTTACACTTTCCTTCGACCTCTTGTTCAGAGGCCTGGAGGTGACCACCGGAGGCCAGAGAATCCACGACTACAACATGCTCATGGAGAAGATGGCCACCCGCAACATGGAGGAAGAGGGCATGGAGCAGTATCTTGCCTGCTTCAAGCACGGAATGCCTCCTCACGGCGGACTGGGTATCGGTCTCGAGCGTATGACGATGCAGCTTCTGGGCGAGGAGAACGTGAGGGAAGTCACATTGTTCCCCAGAGACCTCGGCAGGCTGACGCCTTAATGCCGGCGGGATGGTTCCGCGCAAAGATGAGAGTTTCCCGCGAGGGATGATATTTCGGTAGGAGATAGATTATGGCAAACATTATAGATGACGAAACCATAGATTACGTTGGAATTCTGGCTAAGCTCGAGCTCTCCGGACAGGAGAGGGAGGACGCCAAGAAGGACATGGAGAAGATGCTCGACTACGTGGATAAGCTCAATGAGCTCGACACGGAGGGAGTGGAGCCTATGTCCCATGTATTCCCGGTTAATAACGTCTTCCGCGAGGACGAGGTGACCAACGGCGACGGACACGAAGAGACGCTGCTTAACGCACCCCTTCGCAAGGACGACACCTTCGTAGTGCCCAAGACCATCGGATAGACGGATTGCGGTACGGGACGGATTGTTAAATATAATTTTAATTAAGGAGCGAAAAGAAGATGGGTTTAACCAATCTGACTGCCCTTCAGCTGGCTGAGAAGATCAAGGCCGGAGAGGTGGGCGTTCGGGAGGCCACGGAGGCCTGCCTGGATAACATAAAGAAATGCGAGCCCGAGATCAACGCGTTTGTGACCGTTGACGAGGAAGGCGCCCTGAAGAGAGCCGACGAGGTTCAGAAGGGCATAAAGGACGGCACCATTACGGGGCCTTTGGCCGGAGTTCCCTGCGGCATCAAGGACAACATGTGCACGGAGGGGCTTAGGACCACCTGCTCGTCTGCGATTCTCGAGAACTTCAAGCCCGCATACACTGCCACTGCAGTTGCGGCCTTGGAGAGTGCGGGAGCCGTCATTCTCGGAAAGACGAACATGGACGAGTTCGCCATGGGATCTACCACCGAGACGTCTCACTACGGAGTGACTAAGAATCCGTGGAACACCGAGAGGGTGCCCGGCGGTTCGTCAGGCGGATCGTGTGCGGCTGTTGCGGCCGGAGAGGCCTTCTACACACTCGGTTCGGACACCGGCGGATCCATTCGTCAGCCGGCGGCATTCTGTGGCGTGACCGGCATTAAGCCCACGTACGGAACCGTTTCGAGATACGGACTTATCGCCTACGGCTCATCACTCGACCAGATTGGACCCGTTGGAAAGAACGTGGCGGACTGCGTTTCCATACTGGAGACCATTTCGGCATACGATCCGAAGGATTCCACCAGCGTCAAGCGTGATAATTACGATTTTAAAAAGGCCATGACCGGCGATGCCAAGGGCCTTAGAGTGGGTATTCCTAAGGATTACCTCACCGAGGGACTGGACGCTGAGGTGAAGGCCGAAATCCTTCGCGCCGCGGACGTGCTTAAGGCGCAGGGAGCCACGGTCGAGGAGTTCGATCTTTCCCTGGTGGAGTACGCCATTCCCGCATACTACGTCATTGCATGCGCGGAGGCCAGCTCCAACCTGGCCCGCTTCGACGGCGTTAAGTACGGATACCGTACCGGGGAGTACACAGATCTCCACAACATGTATAAGAAGACCCGTTCCGAGGGATTCGGAGCAGAGGTTAAGCGCCGCATAATGCTCGGCAGCTTCGTGCTCAGCAGCGGCTACTACGATGCCTACTACCTGAAGGCATTGCGCACCAAGGCGCTCATAAAGAAGGCGTTCGACGCGGCATTTGAGAAGTACGACGTCATCCTTTCGCCCGCGGCACCCACCACGGCCATGAAGCTCGGTGAGTCCCTGGCGGATCCCATAAAGATGTATCTGGGCGATATCTACACCATCGCCGTGAACCTCTGCGGCCTGCCGGGCATGACAGTCCCCGGCTCGCTCGACAGTCAGGGCCTGCCCATCGGCGTGCAGTTCATCTCGGATTGCTTCAGGGAAGAGAACATGATACGCGCCGCTTTCGCGTTTGAAGGTGCAGGGGAGTTTCCTGCATGCCCCATGGGAAAGGAGGCGGAGTAAATGGCTAAGAGATATGAGACAGTCATCGGTCTGGAGGTCCATGTGGAGCTTGCGACCAAGACCAAGATTTTCTGTGGATGCTCCACCGTTTTCGGAGGGGCTCCTAATACACATACCTGCCCGGTCTGCACCGGTATGCCCGGCTCGCTCCCGGTCCTGAATAAGAAGGTCCTCGAGTACGCCGTCGCCGTAGGCCTGGCTACGAATTGCGAGATCACCAGATTCTCCAAGTTTGACAGGAAGAACTACTTCTATCCCGATAATCCCCAGGATTATCAGATTTCGCAGCTGTATCTGCCTATCTGCAGGAACGGCCGCGTGGAGATAGAGACATCCGCAGGTAAGAAGGACATTCGCATCCATGAGATTCACATGGAGGAGGATGCCGGTAAGCTCGTCCACGACGATTGGAACGACACCTCCCTGGTAGACTTCAACCGTTCGGGCGTGCCCCTTATAGAGATTGTATCCGAGCCGGATATGCGCACCTCCGAGGAGGTTATCGCATACCTCGAGAAGCTCAGGATGACCATACAGTACCTCGGGGCTTCGGATTGCAAGCTCAACGAGGGCTCGATGCGTGCCGACGTAAACCTCTCCGTTCGTGAGGTGGGTTCACCCGAGTTCGGCACACGTACCGAGATGAAGAACATCAACTCCTTCAAGGCTATTACGCACGCCATCGAGGGAGAGACCCGCAGGCAGATCGAGCTCCTCGAGGAGGGTAAGGCCGTAATCCAGGAGACACGCCGTTGGGATGATAATAAGGAGTCCTCGCATTCCATGCGTTCCAAGGAGGACGCTCAGGATTACCGCTATTTCCCCGAGCCCGACCTGGTGCCCATCGTCGTCAGCGACGAGTTTTTGGCAGAGGTAAAGGCGGCTCAGCCGGAGATGCAGCCCGAGAAGATCGAGCGCTACGTTAAGGAGTATCAGATCCCCGAGTACGACGCCGGAATCATCACCGGCACCAAGAAGATGGCGGATTTCTTCGAGGAGACCTGTGCACTGGGCGCCGCTCCCAAGAAGGTTTCCAACTGGCTTATGACCGAGACCATGCGCCTCCAGAAGGAGAACTCCATGGACGAGGACCAGATTCCCTTCTCGGCTAAGCACCTGGCCGCGCTCATCCGCATGGCCGACAGCGGCGAGATCAACAACAACGTCGCCAAGGAAGCCTTCGCACAGATGTTTAAGGACGACACGGATCCCGAGAAGTACGTAAAGGACAACGGATTGGCGTCCGTAAGCGATGAGGGCGAGCTGCGCGCTATTATTGAGGGCGTAATCGCCGACAATCCGCAGGCCGTGGAGGATATCCACGCAGGCAAGAAGAAGGCCATGGGCGCACTCGTCGGTGCCACGATGAAGGCCACCCAGGGTAAGGCCAACCCGGCAGTTATCAATAAGATACTCGGAGAGCTTCTATAGGGACTCGACGGGAGGCGGCCGGATATCTAAAAGGAGTCACGTATGGGAATATATGACGATGACGATAAAAACGAGATGACCGAAGAGACTTTTGAGGAGGTCACATTGTCGGAGGATTCGGAAGAATCCGACGACGACACTTCCGAAATAGAGGAGTACTGCTATATCTGCAGGCGTCCGGGGAGCTCGGTGAATAAGCTCTTTAAGATGCCCAACGACATATGCATCTGCGACTCCTGCCTCCAGAAAACGTTCGACACCATTAACAGTTCGGGCATTGACTTAAACGATCTGGCCAAGGGCGGTAACATGCCCAATATCAGCATGATTAACCTGTCCGACCTTCAGGGGATGCTTCCCCGCTCGAAGTCGGTCAAGAAGAAAAAGGCCAAGGAGAAGGAGAAGCAGGAGCCGGTGATTGACATCGCCAAGATTCCCGCTCCTCATAAGATCAAGGAGAGCCTGGACGAGTACGTGGTGGGTCAGGACGAGGCGAAGAAGATTATTTCCGTCGCCGTGTATAACCATTACAAGCGCGTGGCCACGAACACCCAGGACGACATCGAGATCGAGAAGTCGAACATCCTGATGATCGGGCCCACCGGCTGCGGCAAGACGTATCTGGTGAAGACGCTCGCCAGGATTCTGGACGTGCCTCTGGCTATTGCCGACGCGACCAGCCTGACCGAAGCCGGATATATCGGAGACGACATCGAGAGCGTGCTCTCGAAGCTGCTCACCGCCGCGGACAATGACGTGGACAGGGCGCAGACCGGAATCGTCTTTATTGACGAGATCGATAAGATTTCGAAGAAGAAGAATACCAATCAGAGGGACGTGAGCGGCGAGTCCGTTCAGCAGGGCATGTTGAAGCTCCTGGAAGGAGCCGAGGTGGAGGTGCCCGTCGGCGCGAGCTCGAAGAACGCCATGGTTCCCCTGACCACCATCGATACGAAGAACATCCTCTTCATCTGTGGAGGCGCGTTCCCTGATATCGAAGATATAATTAAAGAGAGATTAAATAAAGAGTCGTCTATGGGATTTAAGGCGGATCTTAAAGATAAGTACGACGACGAGGAGAACCTTCAGCAGAAGGTGGTAGTGGAGGACGTGCGCAAGTACGGCATGATTCCCGAGTTCCTCGGCAGGCTGCCGGTGATCTGCGCCATGGAGACGTTGACCACCGATATGCTCGTGCGCATACTCAAGGAGCCTAAGAACGCGATACTGAAGCAGTATCAGAAGCTCCTGAGGCTCGATGAGGTGGATCTTCAGTTCGACGACGATGCCATCGTGTGCATCGCTGAGAAGGCGAAGGAGAAGGACGTGGGAGCCAGGGCTCTGCGCGCCATCATCGAGGAGTTCATGCTGGATATCATGTACGAGATCCCCAAGGACGATAACATCGGCAGGGTAACCATTACCCGCGATTACATTGAAAAGAAGGGCGGACCCGTGATAGAGATGAGGACTGTAGGGCTCATCGAGGAGAAGGGGACCGCCGGAAAGCTGGGTATGGCTTAGATGGCGTATATCTATGTTGTAAGATGTGAGGATCACAGCCTCTATACGGGAATTGCCAGGGACGTTAAGGCCAGGGTGGTGGAGCACTACTACCGCACGCCCAGGGCGGCCAAGTACACCAAGTCGCATCAGGTTTGCGGCGTGGCGGGCGTCTGGGAATGTGAGAAGTGGGGCGACGCCGCGCGCTTCGAGGCGGCGTTTAAGAGGATTCCCAAGGACGTGAAGGAGACTGTCCTTCAGTGCCCGCGCACGGCCATTTCCACCTGTGGGATATACTCCCGCGGGAAGCTCGATACGTCGCTGTACACCACGGTTGAGGGGATTACGCTCCAGAGCTGTCTGGCCGAGGTTCCCCGTCCCAAAGATGCCAGCGAACATACCATAGGCAAGGTGGCCAAAGGAGCTAAGAAGTCTTGAGGGCCATAGAGATAAAGAACATATCCGGTTTTATGAAGAAGCTTCTTATGACGGAGGCGTTTGATAAGTTCCGGGTGATGGAGATAGAAATCAAGAGGGAATACGACCTGAATATCGACGGGAAGGATCTTCCGTACGAGAGGCTCAGGCCGCTTATGTACCAGCATCTTAAGGGGAGCGAGCTTCCCCATAAGGTCCGGGTGATTTTTAAGTCCGATTTAAGCGATGAACTCAAGGAGAGACTGGGGGCGTCCCCGGATACCGGAGTGGGGGCTCTGGTCCTTAGGGTTCAATACGAAGAGGGCGCTCTTCAGGCTGTGACCGGCGTGTCATACGACAGGTTCAGCCCTGACAAGGACTTGGAAAACGCCTGGGATAAAATGTCGGAGGCCTTTATTGACGGCCTGGTAGAGTAGAATTTCATATCTTAACTAAGGGGGCATCATGTACAGAAAAGAAACCGGAACTTTCACCAGTTCCAATGGCGTCAATCAGATTAAGTATTATGTCTATATTCCTGACGAGGTTAAGGCGAAGATCCAGCTCATTCACGGCATGTGTGAGTACCTGGAGCGCTACGAGCCATTCATTGATTTCCTGACGGATAAGGGGTATCTCGTGTACGGCTGTGACCACCTGGGCCACAAGGGCTCGGTGGAGTCTGACGATCAGCTCGGCTATTTCGCCCCCAATGACGGATGGAAGTGCCTTGTCAAGGATCAGAAACTCCTCATGGATGAAATCGAAGAACGATATGCGGACGTGCCCGTGTTCATCTACGGACACAGCATGGGATCTTTTGTGGCGCGTGCCTTCGCTGTGAAGTACGCCGGCACCTTCAAGGGCGCCGTGTTCTGCGGCAGCGCCGGCTTCAATAAGAGCCTCGCGGCCGGACAGAAGGTCATTAAGCTCGTGAAGTTCCTGCGCGGAGGGAAGAGCAGGAGCGCATTCATCGCGGGTCTCATGTTCGGCAGCTACAATAAACAGTATGAGAATCCCAGGACTCCGTACGACTGGCTGACCAGGGACGAGGAAGTGGTGGACGCATATATTGCCGACCCGTACTGCGGATTCACCTTCACCACATCCGGATATTACGACCTCACCTGCCTTCTGGACTTCGTTACGTCCGACAGCTGGTATGAGAAGCTTAACGCTGACATACCGGTGCTCTTCGTGGCCGGCACGGCCGATCCCGTCGGCGACTGGGGCAACGGCATGGCGGACGTAAATACCAGGATGAAGAACAAGGAACGCGCAGACTACACCATGAAGCTCTATAAGAACTACCGACACGAGCTTCACAACGAGGTGGGCAGGGAGAAGTTCTTCGAGGACATCGTTAGCTGGCTGGACGAAAGGGTTTGATTATGTCGGTTCAGATTGTTGCGGGCCGCTCTGGGTCCGGAAAAACCACATTGTTATATAATGACTTGATAAAAGAGGCGATCGCTCATCCCGATCGTCTCTTTCTGGCAATTGTTCCCGAACAGTTTACTCTGGAGACCCAGAGGCGGCTCTCCGGGGCGCATCCCGGCGGCAGCCTGGTGAATGTCGATATTCTCAGCTTCGACCGCCTGGCGCACCGCCTTTTCGAGGAGGCCGGCGCGGGAGAGATGCCCGTATTAGACGACATCGCCAGGAGCTTTATCATACGCAGGATAATAGAGGAGAAGAAGGATTCCCTCGCTCTGCTCGCCAAGGGCGTGGACAGGATGGGATATCTCGACGAGATAAAGTCCTTCATCACCGAGCTCTCTCAGTACAGAGTCGATTCGGAAGATCTCTTAGACGCGGCGGAAGGTGCAGCTGGCGGTGCGCTCTCGCTGAAGCTTAAGGACCTCTCTGTCATCATGTCCTCTTTCGAGGATTTTCTGGCTGACAGGTACATGACAGCAGCTACGAAGCTCGAGAAGGCTGC
>JAILAS010000090.1 GCA_024681495.1 Eubacterium sp.
GTAAGGACCATTAAATACTTTGCCGGCGTATAACGCCATCTAAAGGTACATTAAGTAGGGGACCTGCAGGTACAGCCTGTGGTTCCCCGTTTTTTGCGAAGGGAAGGATAAGATATGCTGAACAAGAAAACGATTGACGACATCGACGTTAAGGGAAAGAAGGTGCTCTGCCGCCTCGATTTTAACGTACCCTTAAAGGACGGCGTAATCACTGACGAGAACCGCATCACCGCGGCTCTTCCTACTATTAAAAAGCTTCATTCCGAAGGAGCCAGGCTCATCCTCTGCTCACACATGGGCAAGCCCAAGGGAGAGCCCAAACCCGAGCTTTCGCTGGCTCCCGTTGCCAGGCGCCTCTCGGAGCTCTTAGGCGTGGATGTTAAGTTCGCTCCGGACGACAATGTGGTGGGCGATAACGCTCGTGCCGCAGTCTCTCAGATGTCCGACGGTGACATCGTTCTCATTGAGAACACCCGCTACCGCGCCGAGGAGACGAAGAACGGCGAGGAGTTCTCGAAGGATCTGGCTTCTCTGTGCGACGTATACGTAAATGATGCATTCGGAACCGCCCACAGGGCGCATTGCTCCACGGTCGGCGTGACGGACTACGTAAAGGAGACCGCGGTGGGATATCTTATGAATAAGGAGATTGACTTCCTCGGCAACGCGGTGGACAATCCCAAGCGTCCCTTCGTGGCCATCCTCGGCGGAGCCAAGGTGGCGGATAAGCTTAACGTAATCTCGAACCTTCTCGAGAAGTGCGACACCCTTATCATCGGCGGAGGAATGGCATACACCTTCCTCAAGGCGCGCGGCATGGAGGTGGGCACCTCTCTCGTGGACGATGAGAAGATTGACTACTGCAAGTCCATGATCGAGAAGGCGGAGCAGCTGGGTAAGAAGCTCCTGCTTCCCATAGATACTGTGGTATCCGCGTCCTTCCCCGATCCCATCGACGGACCGGTGGAGGTGGAGACGGTTTCGTCTGACTCCATTCCCGCGGATAAGATGGGCCTGGATATAGGAGAGAAGACGGCGGAGCTCTACGCCGAGGCCGTAAAGAGCGCACAGACCGTCGTTTGGAACGGACCCATGGGCGTGTTCGAAAATCCCGTTTTGGCCAAGGGCACTAAGGCCGTCGCAGCGGCGCTCGCCGATACCGACGCGGTGACCATAATTGGCGGCGGGGACTCCGCCGCCGCAGTGAACCAGCTCGGCTACGCGGATAAGATGACGCACATCTCCACAGGAGGCGGCGCATCGCTGGAGTTCCTCGAGGGTAAGGAGCTGCCGGGAGTGGCAGCCATTCAGAACGCATAAAAACAGGGAGGAAAATCATGAGCAGAAGGATAGTAGCAGCAGGAAACTGGAAGATGAACAAGACGCCGGCGGAGGCCAGGGAGCTCATCGCGGAGCTCACGCCGCTGGTGAAGAGCGATGAGAAGGACGTCATCTTCTGCGTTCCCGCCATTGACATCGTGCCCGCACTGGAGGCGGCCGACGGCACGAACATAAAGATCGGCGCACAGAACATGTACTTCGAGGAGTCGGGTGCGTACACGGGCGAGATTTCCCCGCAGATGCTCACCGACGTGGGAGTGGAGTACGTGATCCTCGGCCATTCCGAGCGCAGGGGATACTTCCACGAGACCAACGAGGATATAAACCGCAAGGCGCTCAAGGCCTTCGAGCATGGCATCACGCCCATCATCTGCTGCGGAGAGTCACTCGAGCAGAGGGAGCAGGGAATCACGATCGACTGGATCCGCCAGCAGATCAAGGTGGCGTTCCAAAACGTCTCCGCCGAGGATGCGTCCAAGGCCATCGTTGCATATGAGCCCATCTGGGCCATCGGCACCGGAAAGACGGCCACGACAGAGCAGGCGCAGGAGGTGTGCGGAGCCATTCGCGCGCTGATTAAGGAGCTCTATGGCGATTCCGTTGCGGAGGAGATTCGCATCCTTTACGGCGGATCGGTGAATGCCAAGACGGCGCCCGACCTCTTCGCACAGCCGGACATTGACGGCGGTCTCGTGGGCGGAGCTTCGCTCAAAGCCGAGTTCGGAGATATTGTAAAGGCATAACTGTAAGGATTAATCATGAAGAAAACCACTGTATTAATGATAATGGACGGGCTGGGCATTAATCCCAACCCTGAGATGAACGCGGTGCACGACGCCCGTACCCCCGTGCTTGACAGGCTCATGAAGGAGTATCCCTTCAAGTACGGATACGCATCCGGGCTGTCCGTGGGGCTTCCCGACGGGCAGATGGGCAATTCCGAGGTCGGCCACATGAACATGGGCGCGGGCCGGATTGTCTACCAGGATCTGACCCGCATAACCAAGGCCATAGAGGATGGGGACTTCTTCGAGAACCCCGTACTTAAAGAGGCGATGAACAATGTGAAGGCGAAGGGCTCGTCCCTCCACCTCATGGGACTCGTCTCCGACGGAGGCGTACACAGCTTCAACGGCCACATTTACGGCCTGCTCGAGATGGCTAAGCGCGAGGGGATATCTTCCGTGTACGTGCATTGCTACCTGGACGGCAGGGACACGGCGCCCACGTCCGGCATCGAGTATGTCAAAGAGCTCGAGGAGCGCATGAAGGAGATCGGAGTGGGGCAGATTGCCACCGTATCCGGCAGATATTATGCGATGGACAGGGATAACCGATGGGAGAGGGAGCAGAAGGCGTACGATGCGCTCACCCTCGGCGAGGGAGTGGAGGCCGCGGACGCGTGCGGCGCCATTCAGGCATCCTACGACAGCGAAGTCACGGACGAGTTCGTCGTTCCCGTGGTGATTAAGAAGGGCGGGGAGCCCGTCGCCGTAATAGGTGACGGAGATTCCGTTATCTTCTTTAACTTCAGGCCCGACAGGGCGCGTCAGCTCACCAGGGCGTTCTGTGCCGATGAGTTCGACGGTTTCGATAGGCGCGTGCATCCGAAGACGCACTTCGTGTGCTTCACGCAGTACGATGTGACCATCCCGCACACTCACATTGCGTTCGAGAAGGTGAAGCTCGAGAACACGCTCGGCGAGTACGTTTCGTCTTTGGGCAAAAAGCAGCTTAGGCTGGCGGAGACGGAGAAGTATGCGCACGTTACATTCTTCTTCAACGGCGGAGTGGAGGAGCCCAATCCGGGAGAGGACAGGATACTGGTTCCCTCGCCGAAGGTGGCCACCTATGACCTTCAGCCGTACATGTCGGCGCCCGAGGTTTGCGAGAAGCTGATCGAGGCTATTCGCTCGCACGAGTATGACCTTATTATAATCAACTTCGCCAACCCTGACATGGTGGGACACACCGGCGATCTTAAGGCGGCCGTGGAGGCCGTGGAGACGGTCGATACCTGCGTCGGAAAGGCGGTGGATGCCCTCGTCGAGGAGGGAGGATCCATGTTCCTTTGCGCCGATCACGGCAACTGCGAGCAGATGATCGACTACGAGACCCGCGAGCCCTGGACGGCACACACGACGAATCCGGTGCCCTTCATCCTCATAAACTACCCCGAGGCGAAAGACCTCATGGAGGATGGCAGGCTCTGCGACCTGGCGCCCACGCTTTTGGAGATGATGGGAGAGAAGCAGCCGCCCGAGATGACGGGGCACTCGCTCATCGTTAAATAGGAGTCTGGTTTACATAACATCAAGAGTGGTACGGGCGGCCGACGGCACGCAGCGCGAAAGCCGCCCATACATATAAATTACAATATGTTCAAACAGGAGATACCCCATGAAAGAATTTACCCCCGTTAAGTCAGGAAAAGTAAGAGAGATCTACGACACAGGCGATAACCTCGTCCTGGTCGCCACCGATCGAATCAGCGCATTCGATGTCATTCTTAAGAACGAGGTCCCCGGCAAGGGCAAGGTCCTCACCCAGATGTCCCGCTTCTGGTTCGACCTCACCGAGGACATCATCCCCAACCACCTCGTTTCCGTAGACACTGCAGACATGCCCGAGTTCTTCCGGAACGAGAAGTTCGAGGGACGCAGCACCCTCTGCAGGAAACTTACCATGCTGCCCATCGAGTGCATCGTTCGCGGATACATCACCGGCAGCGGATGGAAGAGCTACCAGGAGGACGGCACCGTCTGTGGAATCAAGCTTCCCGAGGGACTTAAGGAGTCCGAGAAGCTCCCCGAGCCCATCTACACTCCGTCTACAAAAGCCGAGATCGGAGAGCATGACGAGAATATCTCC
>JAILAS010000124.1 GCA_024681495.1 Eubacterium sp.
GATGAACATGCAGTACGCGATCGAGGACGGCACGGTTTACGTGCTCGAGGCGAACCCGAGGGCTTCTCGTACGGTGCCCCTGGTATCGAAGGTTTCCGACATAAACATGGTGCGCATTGCCACCGACATCATGACAGGCGAATTCACGGGAAGAAAGAGCCCCGTGCCCGACCTTAGGGACAGGGAGATTCCCTACTACGGCGTGAAGGAGGCGGTGTTCCCCTTCAACATGTTCCCGGAGGTGGATCCGCTCCTCGGACCCGAGATGCGCTCCACCGGCGAGGCGCTCGGCATTTCCTCGAACTGGGGCAAGGCCTTCTACAAGGCGCAGGAGGGCGGCGGCTCCGTCCTTCCGATGTCCGGAACCGTGCTTATCAGCGTCAACACGGCGGATAAGTCCGAGTGCGTGGAGGTGGCGAAGGGATTCGCCGACCTCGGCTTTAAGATCATCGCGACCGGCGGCACCTGTGACACCATCGCGGCAGCAGGCATTGACGCCGAGCGTATCAATAAGATAAACGAAGGTCGCCCGAACATCCTCGACGCCATGACCAACGGCGAGATCGACCTGGTGGTCAATACGCCGGTCGGCAAGGAGAGCACCATCGACGACAGCTACATCAGGAAGAACGCAATCAGGAACCACATCCCCTACATGACCACCATGGCGGCCGCGAAGGCCACCATCACCGGCATTAAGGCGGAGAAGGAGGGCGAGGGCATGCCCGTTCGCAGTCTTCAGGAGTATCACGCTTCGATAAAGTGACTCGCGAGCGAGTCTTGACCGGGGACCGGAATTGAGAATACGGACCGGGAAGGGGATACCTTCCCGGTTTTTTTATGCCTGGACACTTGCAATCCTTTGGACACATTGTTATAATACTCGGGCACTTTTGTGCCGACAGTTCGTTTGTACCATCCTGTCGTTAAACAAAACCAGGACTATAATTACATTTAAACCTATATCGTTTATTTGAATTATAGCTTTGCGTTTTGTGAAGCTATTTTTTTGTTTTTAGGAGATTTATCGGATGAATGAATTGATCTTTGTCGCAACAGTACTGCTTTACCTGGGGTGTGCGCTGCTTCTCTATTGGCTGTACGGGAAAAACGGCCTGTTCGCCTTCGCGATTTTCGGCACCCTCCTCGGCAACATCGCTGTGTGCAAGTGCGTCGACATCTTCGGCATATCGACGACGGCCGGCAACGTGCTCTACGCCGCCACCTTCCTCGTCACCGACATCCTTTCGGAGAAGTACGGCAGGCATGAGGCACACAACGCCGTGAAATACAGCTTTTCCATCATGGTGCTGTGGCTCGTCGGAACGCAGATTGTCCTGCAGTTTACGCCGAACGCCAGCGACTACATAAGCGACAGCCTCACGGTCGTGTTCGGCCTGGTGCCCAGGATTACTGTCGCCAGCCTGATCGGATTCATCTGCAGCCAGAACATCGACGTAATGCTCTATCACGCCATCTGGAAGAGGACGGGCAATGGCAAGGCGGGGCTCTGGCTCCGCAACAACGGAAGTACGCTCACGAGCCAGGCCGTGGACACCCTGCTCTTCGTCACGCTGGCGTTCTGGGGAACCTACCCGCTTCCCGTATTCATCAGCATCCTGCTGTCCACCTACGGGTTCAAGGCCCTGGTGGCGATCTTCGATACGCCCTTCGCGTACCTGGCCCGCAGAATAACGCCGAGGGAAGAGAAGGCAGATGGCGCCGGAGTTATGTCAGCCTGACCCCCGGGCGGGAGCCGCCGGCTGTCAGCGGAAAAAGCACGCTGGATTTATGTAAACTAACAAATCGACTGATAATACGTCTAATTAAGGAGGAAACGTACAATGCGCGAAAAAGAAGGACTTACTAAGCTGGGAAGCCAGGGAACCAAATACAGCATGGACTACGATCCGGGTGTACTCGAGAGGTTCAGCAACAAACACCCCGGCAACGATTACTTCGTGAAGTTTAACTGTCCCGAGTTCACGAGCCTTTGCCCCATCACGGGCCAGCCCGACTTCGCGACCGTCATAATATCCTACGTGCCCGACGAGTACCTGGTGGAGAGCAAGGCGCTCAAGCTCTACCTCTTCTCCTTCAGGAACCACGGTGACTTCCACGAGGACTGCGTGAACATAATAATGAAGGACCTCATAAAGCTCCTCGATCCCAAGTACATCGAGGTCACCGGCAGGTTCCTCCCGAGGGGCGGTCTCTCCATCGACCCGTACTGCAACTACGGCAAGCCCGGCACCCGCTGGGAGGAGGTGGCCTGGAGCAGGCTCTCGCAGCACGACCTCTACCCTGAGAAGGTGGACAACAGATAATAATTCTTCTTTTTGATTTTGGACGGAATATTTATTTTAGCCGTTTCGGGTGCTATAATGTACTTTGACGGCGGAATAACCGTCCGAAATCAGGGGGGAAGTTATGATAAAATCTAAAATCACCAATCACTTTTTTGTAGAAACCATGAGAAAGCGCGGCAGGAATTCAGTTCGTCATCTGGACGATGCCAGCCGCAACGCCATCGAGATAAGCGAGCAGCTCCTCATGGACATCCTGAAGGACAATGCGTCCACGGAGTACGGTAAAAAGTACGATTTCGCCAATATCCACAGCATAGAAGAGTATAAGGAAAAGGTGCCGTTCAGCACATACGACGACTATTATCCCTACATAGAGAGGATGATTAAGGAAGACGAGGAAGGCCTCATCACCAACTATCCGGTGAAGCATTACGCGCTCTCGTCCGGCAGCGTCGGCGTGCCCAAGCACATCCCCGTGTCCCAGAAGACGCTGGATGCATACAGCATATACGCCGCCAATATGGCGTTCGGAGTCATGGACGAATACTACCGAAACACCACGGACAAGTCGTTCAAGGACGGCTATGCCCTTAACACCATAGAGGCCGCGCCTCTGCTCACCGAGAACGGCCTTCCCAAGGGAGCCATCTCCGGTACCATATTGCGCCCCCATGCGGAGCACCTTAAGTACTTCATGACGTCTCCGACGGAGCTCATCTTCCCCGAGGAGCACATGGACATGAAGTACCTGAAGATCAGGTTCGCGATCGAGAAGCGCGAGGTTATGTGCATGTTCTCGGCGTTTATGACGGGCCTCGTCGACCTCATGACCTATCTCGAGCAGAACTGGGAGATGATCTGCGACGACATAGAGAAGGGCGTCATAAATGAGAATATTATGTTACCCGAGGAGACCAGGCGTATCTTCGAGATTAAGCTCAAGCCGAACAAGGAGCGCGCGGACGAGCTCCGCAGGGAGTTTGCGGCAGGCTTCGAAAAGCCCATCATTCCGCGTATCTGGAAGGACTTCCAGTGGCTCGCGGCCATAGGCACCGGCGGATTCTCGCAGTACACGCTCAAGATGCGCCAGTACACGGGCAAGAACATCCCCTACACCATGTGCAATTACGCGGCATCCGAGTCGATGATGGCCGTGGCGCGCCACGCGGGCGACGAGTCCTTCGTGCTGCTCCCCGACGGCGGCTTCTTCGAGTTCATCCCCATGGACTCCGACGACGAGGAGACCACATACACTATAGACCAGGTCGAGGCCGGCAAGGACTACGAGATCGTGGTCACGAATCTCTCCGGCTTCTACAGATATAAGCTGAAGGACGTGGTAAGGGTGACCGGATTCTACCACGAGTCGCCGCTCATCCAGTTCGTCTACAGGAAGAACCAGATGCTTTCCATAGCCGGAGAGAAGACGAACGAAGAGGCGGTGCGTTGGGCCATCGAGAAGTTCCAGGACGACACGGGACTCCTCATTCGAGACTTCAGCGTCTACGCCGACACGGACTCCAAGCCCGGTCACTACGTGGTGCTCATGGAGCCGGACAAGGACGTGGATTCCGCGAAGATGCCCGAGTACAGGGACATCATCGAGCGCAGGCTCGGCGAGGCCAACCCGTCGTTCGGCGCGAAGATAAATACCAACGTTCTGGGGCGCACCAAACTGTGCATGACCCAGCAGGAGACCTACATGCTGTACAGAGATATGATGATAATGAAGGGCGTATCTCCGAACCAGCTCAAGCCTGTCCGCATAATCGATACGCCGATGAAGGAGAAGTTCTTCTTCAACCTGCTTGAAAATGAGGCAGAATAGTCTAATGTTGTGCGATTGAATAATTGACATTTTTAATTGCGTCAATATATTATTGAATATAAGAAGCTTTTAAAGATTAGTTAGGGGATTGGATTATGCTAAATATCGAAGTTCTGGCAACGGTTATAGTCTTTTTGGCCAGCCTGGCAGCGTTCATCTACGGGGTGGTCACCATATTGATTAGGAAAAAGGCCCTGTACCTTAAGATGATCGTGCTCGCCGTGGCCTGCATCCTTATAAGCCGCCTGTATCTGGTGCTGCAGTACCTGACGCGCGGCGAGATTCCGGACGGATTCCACGTCGGCATACTCGGAGGGGTAGGCTGCTTCCTTTTCCTTTTGAGTTCCAACTACGGACAGATGGACAGCCTGGCGGATGACGGCAGCGCGCAGTTTGCCAAGTACAGACTGATAAGCTGGCTCGCCCCCGTGGTTCTCATTATAGTGTACATCCCGACCTTCATGGCGGGAGGCACGTTAGACAAGGTGGTCGGCTACACGGTGGCCATGGTCTTCGTGGTCATTTCGGCGAGGTTCCATCTCAAGCACCTCATATTCCCGGACGTGGATTACGGCATCATAAAATGCATACGGGGTTACAATGCGCTGGCCCTCCTGCTCTGCCTGGCGGTCACCGTCACTTTCATGTCCGAGGTAAATTCGTTCACTTATCTGTATCTGGCAGCCAATATCGTAATCGCCGGCTGCTGCGTGGCTATCCTGCCCGTACTTAGAAAGGAGGCGGCGAAATGGACAATATGATCTATATACTGTTTATATGCATAATGGTGCCCCTCCTCATGATGCTCCCGCTCCTGAAGGGGCAGTCCAGACTGCTTCTGGGCTACATGATGGTGGGGATTTTTGCCTGCCTATTTGCGGCCGAGGTAAACGGGCTCATCCGGTATTCCATAGACAGGGATATCTACTACATCACCACGAATATCACTCCGGTGACGGAGGAGATTATAAAGGCGCTCCCGATACTGTACTTCGCCTTCATCTTCAGCGACGATAAGGAGAAGCTAATCCCCATGTCGTTCGCCGTGGGAGTCGGCTTCGCCGTGCTCGAGAACATGGTTATCCTCACACAGAATATTGAGAACGTCAGCATCTTCTGGGCGCTCATAAGGGGATTCGCATCCGGATTGATGCACGGTATCTGCACGTCCTGCGTCGGATACGGCACGACATTCGTCAGAAAGAAGAGAAAGCTCTTCATCTGCGGCACGTTCGCGCTTCTGGCTATGGCCATAACCTACCACGCCAGCTTCAACATCCTGGTGCAGTCCGCGCAGTATAAGTACCTTGGTTTCGTGCTTCCTCTTATTACCTACGTTCCCGTGGTTCTATTCCTCTTCAGCGGAAAGAAGATTCTGTTTAAAAAAGAAGCGGAGGCGTAGATGGCCGGGGGAGGTATGATGGATTTTTCCCGCGTTATACAGATGGTAATAGAGGGCTGGGGAGCTTTCTTCTGTATAATCGCGGTGGTGGTCTTAAGACAGACCAAATGGGCCGACGCCGATAAGGCGCGCGGCGTCATGCAGTTTACGGTGGTCGACGGCTTTCTTCTGGTGGCGGACGTGCTGGCCATAGGCTTTCGCGGCTATCCGGGCATGGTCGGCTACTATGTGGTGCGCTTCTCCAACTACTTCGTTTTCATCTTCGGATACCTGGTAATCATCTCCGGAGTGGCCTACTTCGGCGGACTCATCGAGCACAGGGTGAGCGTTTCCATCCGCAACTGGAAGTATATGGAATACCTG
Source organism: Eubacterium sp. (assembly GCA_024681495.1). Classification (GTDB taxonomy): domain Bacteria; phylum Bacillota; class Clostridia; order Lachnospirales; family Lachnospiraceae; genus RUG14243. Next base: position 5,903 of record JAILAS010000124.1, read on the forward strand.
GTCTGCGGGCTGGGAATGGCGATGGTTACCATCAATGTGGTCTATCCCTTCCTCTACGACTTCGATTCCAGGAATCAATACTACCGCCTGCCGTGGAACTGGCTCATCAGCTTCACGTGTCTGCTTGGAGTCGTGCTGATCCTGGTTCTCCTTCTGAATTTCTTTAAAAACATGACCAATCTGGAGCGCTACGCCATATTGACGGCCCTGGTGTGTCCGCTTATAAGTCTCGTGCTGCAGTACATGCATTACGGAATTTCGCTGGTTATCATCGCGTCCTGCGCGGCGGTTATCCTTACATTCGTGGCCCACATGATGGACTACACAGCCATGATGGTGGAGAGGGAGCGCCGGCGCGAGAAGTGGATCGCAGACGAGAAGATCCGCCTTCTGCACAATCAGATTAAACCCCACTTTATCTACAACACGCTGACCAGCATCTACTACGGGCTCGACGAGGACGTGGACAGGTCGAAGAAGATGCTGAAGGACCTCTCCGGCTATCTCAGGGGCAGCCTGGACGTACTTGACGAGAGGGAGTGCATCGACTTCAGGAAGGAGATGGCCACGGTCGAGTGCTATCTGAACGTGGAGTCGTTTAGGTTCGAGAATCAGATTAGCGTGGAACTCGACATAGAGGACGATGACTTCAAGGTTCCCGCATTCTGCATACAGACGCTGGTGGAGAATTCCATCCGGCACGGTATCCGGAAGAAGGATCCCCCCGAGGGGACCATCTCCATCCTTACCCGGTTCGAGGACGGCAAACATCGCGTCGAGATAAGGGATACCGGAACGGGCTTCGATGTGGAGCAGGCCTTCGACAAGAAGGGCAAGCACATTGGTTTACGTAACACCCGGAGAAGGCTGGCGCTCATGTGCAGGGGAAGCATGGACGTCAACAGCGCCGAGGGTGAGGGGACGATTATAACCATCGTCATCCCCGGGGAGGGTAAGTGATGCAGATTCTTATTACCGACGACGAGAAAATGATGCGCGTGGGCATGGAGAAGGAAGTGAAGAAGGTCCTTCCCGACGGGGAGATATTCCTGGCCGCCGACGGAAAAGAGGCCATCGATATTTTCGGCCAAAACGACATCTCTCTGGTGTTTCTGGACGTGGAGATGCCGGGCATGAACGGCCTCGAGGTGGCGAAAAGGCTAAAGGAAATGTCGCCGATGGTTAACATAATTATGACCACGGCGTACACGAGCTATGCGGTGGATGCCTACCGCCTCCACATTGGCGGCTATCTCCTTAAGCCCGTGGACGCTTCCGACATAAAGGAGGAGCTCGAGCACCTGAAGCATCCCATCGAGACCGGGGCCGACCCGAATAAGCTCGTGCTTACCTGCTTCGGGGACTTCCGCGCGGAGCTGGGAGGCGAGCCGATTCACTTCGGCAGGACCAAGTCGAAGGAGATTCTGGCCTACCTTACGGCGAAAAACGGCGCCTCGGCCTCACGCGCCGAGCTGTGCGAAATCCTTTGGGAGGGCGAGGAGCAGAAGTCCCAGAATTCATACATTGGCGCGCTTATCTCCGATATGAAGAAGTCGCTCAAGGCCGTGGGTATGGAAGACGTCCTGTACCACAACCGCAACGAATACATGCTCCGCACCGACGAGGTGCAATGCGATTACTTCGAGTTCCTTAAGGGGAATCCGGAGGCTATAAGGAAGTACCGGGGTGAATTTATGAACCAGTACAGCTGGGGCGAGGAGTATATCTGGGATTTGGATAGTAAGCTGGAGTAGACGGGAGAATAAGCCGGAGTTAAATATGCTTGTAGAGGGATGCCTGCTGTTGCGGGCATCCTTGTTTGTTGCACTTTTGTAATACTTCGTATGGTAGTATATACGCAAATAGTGGAACGATAGGTAAAAGGCTCAGCCTTTTGGGGGTGAAAGCTCATGAAAAAACTAATTATTACAACAATCGCAGGAATGGCTTTAGCAGTAGCTTTTTTGACGGCAGCACCCGTAAATCCCACCCGGGCAGGGACGGGACAGACCAGTTTCGTGTCGGACATTCGCGTGGTTAACGCGGATTCTCAGGACGCCGCTTACGAGCAGCTCGAATCCGAGGGCTACATCGTTGTGGAAAACAATCTGGCCGAACAGAATCCCGACCTCTCCAGCAGGTATGTGTACCTGGGATATAAGACCACGACCGACTCGGCCCGTGCCATTACCGGCACCGGGTCCGACGCGACCGGAAGCGTGTTCAGCAGCTCGAATATGGTGATGTTCGGAGGCTTTGGCGTTATCGTCGGACTTATCGCAGGCATGCTGTCCATGAAGATAGGACGCTCTTCGGGCAAGAATGATGAAGACGACGAGTTCATGTGATTGTTTTTTGACCTTGCAGAAGATATTTTAGTGTGTTAAGATACGTCGGGTTGAGCTATTAAGAGTGTGTATTCGGAGGTAATATGACACCGGAAGTATTTTTCTCACTTTTAGGAGGAGTAGGTCTTTTCCTATTCGGAATGACAATCATGTCATCCGGACTCCGCAATGCCTGTGGAGACAAGCTCCAGGGTATACTTGAAAAAGCGACATCCAATAAGTTCATGGCCGTGCTCGTGGGACTGGCGGTTACCGTTTTGGTACAGAGTTCCTCGGCGACGGACGTCATGGTTATAGGTTTCGTTAACTCGGGGATGATGACACTTCCCCAGGCCATCGGCGTTATCATGGGTGCTAACATCGGTACCACCGTTACGGCCCAGATTACAGCTTTTAACATATCGGTTTTCGCACCTTTTATCCTCTTTGTCGGTGCGGTTATGTTTCTGTTCCTTAAGGGCGGTGTACTCAAGCATATCGGCGAGTTCCTGCTCGGATTCGGAATGTTATTCCAGGGTATATCTATAATGAAGAGTGCCATTGCTCCCCTGGCGGAGAGTGAGGCGTTTGTTGATGTTCTCAGTCAGCTGCAGAATCCTGCTTTGGCTGTCCTTTTCGGTGTTGCGTTTACTGCGCTTCTGCAGAGCTCGTCCTCGTCCACCGTCATCTTCCAGACGTTTGCTGTGGAGGGACTGCTCGGATACGGCACCGCCGTCTACCTGCTCATAGGTGCGGCCATCGGTTCCGTTACACCTAACCTCATCGCATCTCTTACCACGAACAGAAACGGTAAGAGGACGGCGGTATTGAACCTTCTGTTCAACCTGATAAGGGCGGCGATATTGATAATTCTTATCAATATCTTCCCTGCGATTCTCGAACTCATCCAGAGCCTTTCGCCCGATGACATCGGACGTCAGGTGGCTAATACACATACGACGTTCGCTATCATCGCGGTTTGCCTCGAGCTTCCGCTTACGAATTTCATCATTCGTATGGCTGAGAAGGTCATCCCCGTGCTCCCCGAGGAGAACGAGCAGCTCGAAGACCGCAAGCTTCAGTACATGATGACCGGCGTGAACATGCCCATATCCATGACGCTGAAGAACACGCACCTCGAGGTGGCCAGGATGGGAGATATCGCACTTAAGAACTTCCGCCAGGCGCTGGAGTGCTTCTTTAATTACGATTCCGCATTGGTTGCCAAGGTGAAGGCCCGTGAGGAGAGCGTAGACCTTCTGAACGTCGAAATCGACAGGGCGATGGTGGAGCTTAGATCCATGGACTTCTCCCATGAGGGTGTCGACCGGATTTCCAGCCTGGCGATTGCGGTTACCGACATCGAGAGAATTTCCGATCATGCCGAGAATTTCGTCGAATATGCGGAGCAGATGCATATTAAGAAGTCTGTAATGTCGGAAGATGCCATTAAGGAGCTTAAGGAGATGTCCGATGACGCCATAAAGATTTTGGAGATGGCGATGGACACCTTCCGCAGCGAGGACTATTCCGATATGACCGAGTTCAATGACCTCGAGGATAAGATAGATCTCCAGAAGACACTCCTGGTCGACCGCCACATGGAGAGGCTCATGAAGAACGAGTGCGATCCCTTCGCCGGAATCGTGTTCACGAACATGGCCAGCGACCTCGAGAGGGCAGGAGACCACGCGGTTAACATCGCATATGCCCTCAGCGATACCGATCCCGACAAGGGCGGAGCGGCAGATAATTAAAAAGATTTTAGCGCATCCTTCGGGGTGCGCTTTTTTTATCCGCCGAAAAATGGTGATAGCCAACGGGGGAGGATTGTCGTAAAATAGAGAAAAGATTTAGCCGATTGCATTGGTTTACATAAAAAAGGGGAGGCGGAGCATATGGCAGAGAACAATCAGAGTAATCCTTCTATGGTTCAGTTCCCGGAGGGGGCGGTGATCCTCAGGGAGGGCGAGGTCAATCTTGACATGTATAAGATCGTCTCGGGGAAGGCGGAGCTGTACATAAGTTACGGCACCGAAGAAGAGGTGCTCATCGGAATAATCAAGGAGGGCGCGTGCTTCGGGGAGTTCGGATTGCTCCTTAAGGAGCCGGCCATCTACACCGTGGTGGCGTACTCCGATATCCTGGCGGTTCGCATCACCGAGGGAGCCATGGGCGACTTCATCCAGGAGAATCACGGATACGTGCTCGGCATAATGCAGAACATGGCCAGGAGCATGATGAGGATGAAGTACCACATTGACCTCCTGACTAGGGACCTCGAGGAGGGCAAGGGCATTCCGGAGGCCGATCTCAAGGAGGCTCAGAGCCTCATGAAGAACTATTCCCTCTGCAATCCCGTGTGCACCTGGACGGCGGAGGTATAGCCGGGGCACTGTGCCTTGACAGATTAGCCGCATATGTGTACAATTTACATCGTTGGAGCGATAGGGCATTGACGCCTGCAGTATGTGCTGTAGGCGTTTTCTGTGTGTAGTGTTTGTAAGGCCCTTTCCCCGACACATCACACTTCTACATATAGTTAAGGAGGAAAAGACTATGAAGAAAAGAATACTGGCACTTGTTGCAGTAATGTCACTGTCTATGGGACTTTTCGCATGCGGCGGAAGCTCAGACTCAGCATCCGGATCGGGAGACGCACAGGCGTCGGGAGCGGCAGTAGCTTCCGGTGAGGCCAGCGCAGACGCATCCGCAGATAAGCCCGGCGCAGGAAAGAGCTATGTTATCGCTACCGATACATCTTTCCGCCCCTTCGAGTACACCAACGCCGACAATGAGTTCGTTGGTATCGACGTAGACATCCTCGCAGCCATCGCTGAGGATCAGGGATTCGAGTACGAGCTTCAGTCTCTCGGCTGGGACGCTTCCATCGCAGCCTGCCAGGCAGGCCAGGCTGACGGAATGATCGCCGGCGCATCCATCACCGACGAGCGTAAGGAGAGCGGCTGGATCTTCTCCGACGGATATTACAACGCTACGCAGTGCATGGCTGTTGCTGAGGGCTCCGATATAACCGGATTCGACGCTCTTTCCGGACAGACCGTAGCGGTTAAGACCGGTACCCAGGGCGCTACCTATGCAGAGAGCCTTAAGGACGAGTATGGATTCGAGATCACTTACTTCGAGGATTCACCCACCATGTACCAGGCCGTTACCGGCGGACAGTGCGTGGCATGCTTCGAGGACACGCCCATCATGAAGGCATACATCGCTGAGGACGGACTCGCGCTCAGCGTGGTAGACGGAACCGAGAACGAGGGATCTCCTTACGGATTTGCCGTATTCTCATCCGATCAGCAGGAACTCATCGACATGTTCAATGCAGGCCTCGCAAACATCAAGGCCAGCGGCGAGTATGACGAGATTATCGCCAAGTATCTGGGCGAGCAGTAGGAACGACTTAGGGACTCTGCTCCGTCGCATTTAAGCGTGAAGCGGAGTCCCTTTTATTCACTCTTCGAGGGAAAACAATGATACAGATAATAACCGTATACGGGGGAATATTGCTCACGGCAATGGGGCAGACGCTCATTCTTGCCCTGACCGGATTGTTCTTCGCGTGTATAATCGGCCTGGTTATGGGCCTTTTGGGAACAGTTGAGAATAAGGTATGTAACATCATTGAGACCGTGTTTGTGGATGTCATCCGCGGCGTCCCCATGATAGTTCTCGCATACTTTATATTTTTTGGTGTGCCTTACCTTTGGAATAACATCCTGGGTATAGGCGGACTTACTCTGTCGGCACTGGTGGCCGGCTCTATCTGTCTGGCGCTCAATTGCGGCGCCTACATGGCGGAGATAATAAGGGCCGGAATCCAGAGCGTGGATGTGGGTCAGATGGAGGCGGCCAGGTCTCTGGGCATGCCCTATTGGACCAGCATGCGCAAGGTGGTGCTTCCCCAGGCGATAAGGACTATGATACCTACCATTATCAACCAGTTCATCATCACCCTGAAGGACACGTCCATCCTTTCTGTTATCGGTTTCCCCGAGCTGGTAAATACCGCGAAGAACGTGGTCGCCACGACTTTCATGGCGTTCCAGGTATGGGCCATTGTTGCGGTAATGTATCTCATCGTAATATTGCTCTTGTCAAAGCTGGCCAAGGTGCTCGAAAGGAGGCTGAACCGTGGAAGAAAGAGATAATAATGTAAAGATCCATGTTTCGAATCTGAAGAAGAGCTTCGACAAGCTCGAGGTGTTGAAGGACATCAACATCGACATCAACGAGGGAGAAGTGGTCGTGGTCATTGGGCCCTCAGGCTCCGGCAAGTCCACGTTCCTGCGCTGCCTTAACAGGCTCGAGCATCTCACCTCGGGCAAGGTCGTGATCGACGGATACGACATCTCCGATGAGAAGATAAACATAAACAAGGTGCGCGAGCACATCGGAATGGTGTTCCAGCACTTCAATCTGTTTAACAATCTGAATGTAATGGGGAACATGATACTGGCCCCCACGGAGCTTAAGAAGTCCACCAAGGAAGAGGCTAAGACCAGGGCTATGGCCCTGCTCGACAGGGTAGGTCTCGCAGATAAGGCCGAGTACTTCCCCGAGCAGCTCTCCGGCGGGCAGAAGCAGCGCGTGGCCATAGCCAGGGCGCTTGCCATGAGTCCCGACATCATGCTCTTCGATGAGCCCACCAGCGCCCTCGACCCCGAGATGGTCGGCGAGGTGCTCGCGGTAATGAAGAAGCTCGCCTCAGAGGGAATGACCATGGTGGTCGTAACCCACGAGATCGGCTTCGCACGCGAGGTGGCCAGCCGCGTTGTCTTCATGGACGACGGCTACATCGTGGAGGAGGGAACTCCCGACGAGGTCATAAACAACCCCCAGAACCAGAGGACCATCGACTTCCTCAGCAAGGTTCTCTAATAAAGCTATTTATTATCACTAATAAAACTATTCATCATCAGCAGGTTTACCCGCCTTGGGATTTCGATTTCTCAAGGTGGGTTTTCTTTTTAGCTGGTAGTCGAAATCGTTCATTACGGTCGCGGTGGGGTGGACATAACGATGATGCCTGACTGACGACCACTTTGGGGGGGACATAACGCTGGGGCCGGACTGGGAGCGGCTTGGTAGTTGACATAACGCCACCGCCCGGCGAAAAGTGGACTAAAAGAGCATGCACGGGCGGATTTAGTCC
>JAILAS010000128.1 GCA_024681495.1 Eubacterium sp.
TTACGACCAGCTGCGCAATGCGCTCGAACGCCTCGATGGTCTTATCCTCGTCGGAGTCGTTGTGGAGGGCGACGATAATCTCACCCCTGTAGTCAGAATCGACCACTCCCACGCAATTGGCGGGGCGCAGCGACCTCTTGGACGCCAATCCGCTCCTCGCGAAAATCGCTCCGAAGTAACCGCCGGGGATGGCCGCGGCCAGCCCGGTCCCCACCATCACGGTCTGATGGGCGCCAATCACTATCTCCTCATCGGAGGCCGAATACAGGTCGTAGCCCGCTGCCTCCGCAGATCCCCTGGAGGGGAGCTTCGCCTTGTCGTTAAGTCTCTTTATCTCTACCTTCATGGATATCTCCTTTATCTACTCCTTCTCCCACTCGAGATGCGTGTGCTCGGACTTCCTGTCCCTCTGCATGAGGTCGTAAACCCCCTCTTTCACGTCCTTGCCGCTGAAGAGCACCTCGTTCACCTCGTCGATGATGGGGAGCTGAACGTCGTACTTGCGGCCCAGGGCTCCTGCTGCCTTCGCGCTGTGCACGCCCTCGACGACCATCTTGACTTCCTTCATGGCCTCGTCCGGGGTGCGCCCCTGACCTATGAGTATGCCGGCCCTCCGGTTTCGGCTGTGCATACTGGCGCAGGTAACGATGAGGTCTCCCATTCCGCTCAGGCCCTCGATGGTCTCCCTGCGGGCCCCCATCTTCATGGCGAGGGCGCTCACCTCCTTGATACCCCTGGTTATGAGCGCGGCCTTGGTGTTGTCTCCGTATCCGAGTCCGTCGGCCATTCCGGCCGCCAATGCGATAACGTTCTTAAGCGATCCGCCAAGCCCCACGCCGAGCACGTCCGGGCTGGTGTACACGCGGAAGAAGTCGTTCATGAAAACGCTCTGCACGTACTCCGCATCCCTCCTGGACGACGACGCCGAAACGACGGTGGTCGGGAGCTTCCTGCTGACCTCCTCAGCGTGGGAGGGGCCCGAAAGCACGGCGGTCCTGGCGCCGGGAATCTCATCTTCCACCACGCCCGACATGGTAAGCAGGCTGTCTGCCTCGATGCCCTTGGCCACGTCGACCATTATCATATCCTGCGTGGCGTAGGGAGCTATCTTCTTAGCCGTCTCCCTGACCGCCGACGACGGAACCGCGATGACCACCACATTGGCCCCCCGGAGGGCCTCGGCGATATCGCCCGTAAATACAATGGATTCGCTCAGCTTCACTCCGGGAAGCTTGTCCTTCAACTCGTGTTCTTCGTTAAGCCTCCGGGCCTCTTCGGGGTTATGCGACCATATCCTCACCCTGTGACCATTGGAATCCGCCACGATTCCGAGGGCCACGCCCCAGCTGCCCGCGCCTAAAACAGTTACTTCAGCCATGTCTACTCCTGTTTGCCCATGGTGAACTTATTCTCCTCACCATGTATAAGTCTCACAATATTCGATCTGTGGCGGATGATGTTCAATACGCCTATCACCGCCAGCAGGATAATGTACTCGTCGCTAAGGGAAACCAGCCCCATATTCTTTACTATCAGTCCCAGGATCGGCAGAGCCGCGGAAACCAGTATCGACGACAGCGACACATACCTGGTAATCAAAAGGGGAATCACGAAGATCAAAAACTCCGGGAGCAGCAGGAAACGACAGGCGCTCAGGAGCATTCCTCCCGTGCACGCCATGCCCTTGCCGCCCTTGCCCTTGAGGTAGAACGGATAGTCGTGTCCCAGGATTACTCCGAAGGACGTGTAGAGTTCCAAGAGTTTTATGTCAACCATCTTGTGGTTGCGATAGAGGAAATACACGACAACCACCGCGACGACGCACTTGAGCACGTCACCGAGGAATACCACCGCGCCCGCCTTGAGGCCCATGGTACGAATGGTGTTTGTAGTTCCCGAATTGCCGCTGCCGTGTGACCTGAGGTCAAAATCCTTGGATTTCGAATATAAATACCCCGTCTGGAACAATCCGAAAATGTATCCGATTACGAGGCATATAAACCTATCGGCCATAGTTTACTTTTCCTTCCTTTCCCTCACCAGAATCCTTATCGGCGTTCCCTCGAAGCCGAAGGTTTCTCTTATGCGATTCTCCAGATACCTGGAGTATGAAAAGTGCATTAGCTTCCTGTCATTTACAAACAACACGAAGGTGGGCGGCTTGACCGACACCTGCGTGGCGTAGAATATCTTCAGCCTCTTGCCCTTGTCCTGGGGCGGCTGCTGCATGGCAACGGCCTCGACGATAATCTCGTTGAGCACGCCGGTGGCAATTCGCATTGCGCAGTTCTGCGCCACCGCATCGATGGTGTCAAAAAGCTTCATGAGCCTTATTCCGGTCACTGCGGATATGAACATGATATGCGCGTATGACGCAAAAGAAAGCGTCTGGCGAATCTTCTCCGAGTAGCGATATACGGACTTGTCGTTCTTATCCTCGACGGCGTCCCACTTGTTCACCGCGACGATCATGCCCTTGCCCCTCTCGTGGGCAATTCCGGCAATCTTCGCGTCCTGCTCCGTGATCCCCTCCGTGGCGTCAATCACGAGGACCACCACGTCGGCCCTCTCCACGGCGCTGACCGCTCGCAGAATCATATAGTGCTCGAGCTCCATCTTTATCTTATTCTTCCGACGGATGCCGGCGGTATCGATGAAGACGTATTCCCGGTCCTCGTGTGCGATGCGTGTGTCTATCGCATCCCTCGTGGTACCGGCCACGTCAGAAACGATGACCCTGTTCTCGCCGCAGAGTCGGTTTATGATGGAGGACTTGCCCACGTTGGGCTTTCCGATCACGGCCACTCTGACCGTATCGTCGTCCTCTTCGCCGGAAAGGTCCTCCGGGAAGTGCTCCGCCACCTTCTCGAGCATGTCGCCTATACCCAGCTTGGACTGGGCGGAAATGGGCACGGGCTCGCCGATGCCGAGGTTGTAAAACTCGTACACGTCGGGCATGAATTTATCGAAATTATCGACCTTATTGACCACCAGGATGACGGGCTTTCTGGATCGGCGAAGCATGTCCGCCACCTTCGAGTCCGCGTCGGTGAGTCCCTGACGCACGTCGGTAAGGAATATGATTACGTCGGCGGTGTCAATGGCTATCATGGCCTGCTCCCTCATCTGGGAGAGGATTACGTCGCCCGAATCCGGCTCTATTCCGCCGGTGTCGATGAGAGTAAAGCTCCCGTCGAGCCACTCGATATCCGCGTATATTCTGTCCCGGGTAACTCCGGGAGTATCTTCAACTATCGCTATCCTGCTGCCGGTCAGGGCGTTGAAAAGGGTGGATTTGCCCACGTTCGGTCTGCCGACCACAGCTACTATGGGTTTACTCATCTTTCCTCCTTAATCTATCTGCCAGTCGATGGGGTCGAGCCCCTGACTCTCCAGGAAGGCGTTCGCCTTCGAAAAATGCCTGCATCCGAAAAATCCCCTGTAGGCCGAAAGCGGCGAGGGGTGCGGAGCCTCCAGCACCAGGTGACGGGGATTGTTAAGCATCCTCTTCTTCTCCCTGGCGGGTCTTCCCCAAAGCATGTATACGACCGGCTCTTCCTTGGCGTTCACAGCCTGAATCACGGCATCTGTAAACTCCTCCCAGCCGTGTCCCTTGTGGGAATTGGCGGCATGGGCCCTGACCGTGAGCACCGCATTCAGAAGGAGCACGCCCTGAGCCGCCCACTTCTTAAGGCAGCCGTGGTTCGGGATGGTGCATCCCAAGTCGGTGGAGAGCTCCTTATAGATGTTCTGAAGTGACGGCGGAACGTCCACGCCCTCGGGCACCGAGAACGAAAGTCCCTGCGCCTGTCCCGGCTCGTGATAGGGGTCCTGCCCCAGTATCACCACCTTCACCGAACTGAGCGGCGTGAAATGAAAGGCGTTGAATATATCATCCGCAGGGGGATACACCACCGTCTTCCTGTACTCGCCGTTCACGAACGAGAAGAGCTCCTTGTAATACGGTTTTTTAAACTCCGGCTCAATGGCCGGAAGCCAATCGTTATCTATCTGTGCCATTTTATTATTTTCTCACACTTATACCCCGGCCCGCAAGGTATTCCTTGAGATCTCCAATCTCCAGCTCGCCGAAGTGGAACAAAGAGGCCGCCAATGCGGCATCCGCAGCGCCTTCCTCGAACGCGTCGTAGAAGTGCTCCTTCGCGCCCGCGCCCCCGGATGCAATAACGGGAACCGAGACAGCCTCGGCCACCCTGCGGTTAAGCTCGTTGTCGTACCCTGACTTGGTGCCGTCCTTGTCCATACTGGTGAGCAGGATTTCTCCGGCCCCCAGCCTGTCTGCCTCGATTGCCCACTCGAGCACATCGAGCCCGGTGTCAATGCGGCCGCCATGCTTGTATACGTTCCAACCGGAGCCGTCCGCGCGTCTCTTGGCGTCTATAGCCAAAACCACGCATTGGCTGCCGAACTTGTCTGCCGCCCTGCCTATGAGGGAAGGGTCGTCTATGGCCGCGGAGTTGACCGAGATCTTATCCGCGCCCTCGCGAAGAATCTCCCTAAAGTCGTCCACGGTCCTGATTCCGCCGCCGACCGTGAAGGGAATGAAGACCTCCGAAGCCACGCGGGAGACCATGTCCACTACGGTCCTTCGATTGTCCGACGATGCGGTAATGTCCAGAAAAACCAGCTCATCCGCGCCCGCCGCATCGTAGGCCGCTGCGGTGGTGACGGGATCGCCGGCATCTATTAGGTCGACGAAATTGACGCCCTTTACGACCCTGCCCTTATCTACATCCAGACAGGGGATTATCCTCTTTGTGTGCATGCCTAAACCTCCAGTCCGGCGAAAGCGCCTAAGATCCGGGCTCCCACCCGGCTGCTCTTCTCGGGATGGAACTGGCATCCGAACGTATTGCCGCTCTCCACCGAGGCGTGAATATTTACGGAGTAATCGGTGACGGCCGTAACAATCGAGGGGTCGTCAGCCTCCAGATAATACGAGTGAACGAAGTAGACATAACTCTCCGGCTCGACGTCCTTAAAGAGCCTGCCTTCGTTGGGAAACTGCAGGGAATTCCAGCCGATGTGAGGAATCTTGAGCCCCTCCTTGTCGGGAATGCGCTTAATCTTTCCCTTCAGGATGCCCAGGCCCTCCACTCCGGGAGACTCCTCGCTCTCATCGAAGAGGAGCTGTAGCCCCAGGCAGATTCCAAGCAGGGGAATCCCTCTCTCGTGAACCTCCCTGAGCACGGGAACCAGTCCATAGGAATTAAGCTTCTCCATGGCGTCGCCGAACGCTCCCACTCCGGGCAGAATGACCTTGTCCGCGCCGAGTATCTCTTCGGGATCGCGGCTTACGCAGTTTTCGTATCCGAGTTTATCCAACGCCTTGGAAACGCTCTTCAGGTTTCCGGCGTCGTAGTCAATCACACAAATCATATCTTCCTCACAAAGCGGCCCGCGCGGACGAAGACCACTTCCTCGCATAATGAACGGGGGCGTTTACTTTAAAACACCCCCGCTACCCTTAATCTGTTGTTATATTACGATATCAACTCATAAATTGCAACCGTGTATTCGTCCCTGTCGGACATGTCGTACAGCTCCAATGCCTTGGCATCGCTGATGCCGTAAAGGTTGAGTTTCTCCTGTATCTGACCGTTAAGCGCGGAATAGACATCCATGATGCCCAAGGCTCCTGCCAACTCCTCGTTGGTATTGAACTTTCCGGCTCCTCTTATGAGCGAATCCACTGCCGCGAGCTCGTCGCCCTCCTCCATGCGCGCGTCGTAGTCCTGCAGGCACTTCTGAAGGCCGGCCATGAGCTTCACCTTCTGGTAGAAGTCCTGATCAGACTTGCCGATGGAAAGACCCGAGAGGCTGTCAAATGCCCCTACGTAGTCCGCCGCTGAATACGACGACTTCGCCTGCGTCATGTTTGCGGAATAATTACCGAGGTTGGCCAGAAGCGAAAGCATGAGCACCATCGATCCGGTAAATACCAGGGTGATGATGATGGGCTTCTTCTTAACGGGAGGCCCCTTCTCCTTGGGTTTCTTCTCAGCCTTCTTGGCAGCCTTCTCTGCCGCCTTGGCCCTCTTGGCCTCGGCCTTGGCCGCCTTTTTCTCCGCGGCGATGGCCTTCTTCTCCTCGGCCAGCTTCTTCTTGGCTTCCTTTTTAGCTTCCTTTTCGGCCTTCTTCTCCTCTTTCCTGCGGGCCTTCTCCTCGGCCTTCTCCCTCTCCATCTGAGCTATTTCCTCGGGAGTGGGCTCCTTGCCGGTGGGAATCTCCAGGTCATCGAAGAGCGCGAAGAGGACCTTGCCCTTAACGCCCCTCGGGGCGTTCTCATCCTTCTCCTTCTTCGCCTTTTTCTTACCGTCTCCCGAAGGCACCTCGGCCGGATCCTCCTTGAAGAGTCCCCCTTCATCTCCGGCGCCATCCATCACGGGTTCCTGAATCTGTATGTTGTTTTCGTCGGAATTGAGAAGATCGGAAATCTCGGCGACATCCGCGTCTCCCACGTCCGACATAATATCCATGAGCCTGGCTTCATGCGGGCTCTGAGGGCTCTCGAGCTCTCCCATGGTTTCCGCCGTAGACGCGGCGGCCAGATCCGGCGCAGGCTGCGAATCATCCGCAGGCGATTCCTCTGTAGGCGCGGCGTCCTGTCCCTCCTCGGGCGCGCGATTCTCCTGCGGCTCGCCTACACGCACGGGCGCGTCTTCTGCCGGGGCGGGCTCCCCCGCCTCCTGCGTCTGTCCGGAGTCGCCGCCTCCCTCAGCGGCCTCCTTCGGACCGGCGCCCGAAAAGGCATCCCTGAGGACATCATCCACCTGAAAGTCGGAATCACCGGCCCCCATGCCGTCAATCATATCGTCCAGCTGCGAGAACATATCATCGGAAGACAATGACCTCTCGCGGTTCATGGGAGCGGAGGACGCCGACTCGTTGTCGAGCTCCATGTCGAACTCCTTAAGGAAATCATCGGTCTCCTCAGGCGACAAATCATTGCCGAAGGGATCGGTAATCCCCTCCTGAGCCGCATAAAGCTCATCGTCTACAGAATCCGACACGAACGAGTCTTCATCCAAAACGGAATTCAACAGACTATCCAGATAATCTTCCTGACTGGCCAATGATCTCACCTCCCTTGCAATCAGATTCTTCAAAAAAAGGCCGGCACCAGCCGGCCTTAAAATTCGTTTTTATGAAGCTCTCTTAGCTCTCGCCTCGGCAATCAATCTGTCGATGGCATCAACCAACTGGCCAATCTCCGGCTTGGAAAGCTGAGCGTCCGCGCCGAGCTGCTCGCCCTTGCGGCGCATCTCATCGTTAACGAGGGATGAGAAGATGATGAGCGGGATGTTCTTCATCGCGTCATCCTCCTTAACCAGCTTGGTCAGCCTGTGGCCGTCCATAAGAGGCATCTCGATATCGGTGATGATAAGATCGCACTTATCATGGGGATCTCCCTGGGCCTTGTATTCGCAGAGCGTATCCCATGCAGCCTTTCCGTCGGCGTTGATGCTAAGGTTTACATAACCCGACTTCTTCAGGCACTCCTGAATAAGCTTGGAAAGAAGGGGCGAATCCTCGGCGATGAGGATGTTGGCGTCGCTCCTGTCTCTGCTGCCGAGCTCGTCAATCTGAGATACCCTGAGTCCGGTCTCGGGATTAATATCCGAAACAATCTTCTCGAAGTCGAGGATGATGATGAGCTTATCATCGAACTTGATGATACCCGTGGTAACCGACTCCTCGTTGGCATTCACCGTCTGATCGGGCTTGATAATGTCAGTCCAGGAAACCCTGTGGATACCGAGCACCTGATCAACGTGGAAAGCGATATTTAACTTATTGAAGTTCGTGATGATGAAAAGGCCGCCCTCCTCTGAAGGCTCGAATCCCAGACAAGCGCTGAGGTTCACGACCGTAATCATGGTGTCACGCGGCATGAATATGCCCTCGACTGTGGGGTCTGAATTGGGAATGGGCGTAACCGGCTGATAAGAGAGAATCTCTCTGATCTTAGCCACGTTAATTCCGTAGTGCTTATCACCTATGGTGAACTCAAGCACCTCCAGCTCATTTGTACCATTTTCCAATAAGATATTTGTGTCCATCCTTAACCTCCCCTGAACCGCTCTGTGGCGCTTCTTCGTCATGTTGTATTAGTCTTTGCGAATGCTATCTATATTTATGGGATTTCAAGTGCACCCTTAGTGCCGTCTCCTGCGGTCGCTATAATCTGTGTGGCCTTATCTGTGCTACCTGAAGGAATCTCGAAGAAAAGCAGAACCTCTTTCGAAGATCCGTCATCTATGTCCTCCTTAATGTTAGCCAAATCCCCGGACAATACCGTTATCATGGCATCCTCCTCCGAGCCGCCAATAACGGCTGAGAAGGTCAATCCCTGAGCGGGTACGTCCACCGTAACACTGTTTCCGGTGTTATTCTCCAGCTTCATCTTCACGATAAGGAAATCATTCCCCGAAGACGGTGTCATGGAAAAATATGTGCCCTCGGTATAATCCTCGACCACACTCTCGTCCGAATAGGACAAGGTGCATCCCCCCAGATTCAGCACATCCAAAATGCTCTTCGTAACTGCAGCCGATGTGGAATCCGCTTCGGAAGCATCTCCGGTCTCTGCGGAGGCAGCGGTTTCATCCATCTGCTCCTCCACCTCCTGCGTCTCGGACTCCTCCGTCTCCTCCGTTTCCTGAGCATCTCCTGAAACCGAGACTCCGGTGACTCCCTTAGCAGCCGCACCGTTATACTTCAACAGGATATAGGATGCGTACGAGACAATCTCACGATTTTCCTCATCGGTCAATTCGATCAGAGGGGTCCCGCACCCCGAGAGAAAGAGAATACCCACGCATACAAGCAGCGCTAATTTCTTCATAATCTTTCCCCTTTATCCAATATAGCAACATTTTATCACCCTTTTGTGTATAAAACAAGCTAAATTCAGAAAAATCCCTTCATAGTCAGATTACATCTGTCAACA
>JAILAS010000161.1 GCA_024681495.1 Eubacterium sp.
ATTGTAGACAATTTAGTGTTGATTATTCCCGGCGTTTGTTATATAGTTATCGAGTGTCAAAACAGATATACTCTGGAGAGTCTTGTAGCTGCAAGCGCCGAAGGTGTAATCCCTTATTCGTAAGGGCCTTATCTCTCAGGCAAAAGGACAGAGACATTATTTAACTCCGGAGGGCTGATTATCAGCTCTCTTTTTTGTGTGGTTTTTTGCGCAAAAAAGAGCGAAATTAAGGAGGAAGTAAATATGTTTGACAAAATTCTTAACAGCGTCGACAACTTTGTGTGGGGTCCGGTGCTCATCGTTTTAATTCTCGCCACGGGTATCTATCTCACGGCGAGGGTGGGATTTCTTCAGATACGTCATCTGGGAAAAGCTCTCAAGTTTATGGTTAAAAATGAAGAGGGAGGCGAAGGTGAGGTAACATCCTTCGGCGCTCTGTGCACGGCACTTTCCGCGACCATAGGTACGGGAAACATCGTGGGAGTGGCTACCGCCATTGTGGCCGGAGGCCCGGGCGCGCTCTTCTGGATGGAAGTAGCGGCTCTCTTTGGAATGGCTACGAAATATGCCGAGGGTCTCCTGGCGGTTAAATACCGTACCATCGACGAGAACGGACACGTTCTGGGCGGACCGTTCTACTATATCGAGAACGGAATGGGCAAGAAGTGGAGCTGGCTTGGAAAGATTTTCGCATTCTTCGGAGTGTGCGTGGGACTCATGGGAATCGGTACGTTTACGCAGGTTAACGGAATCACCAGCGCGGTAGGAAACTTCTTCGATCCCAACGGTTCGAACACCGTATCGCTGCTCGGCGGGGACTACTCTGTAGCCGTAGTTGTGGCCGGCGTAATTCTGGCCGTTATGGTAGGCCTGGTGGTAATCGGCGGCATACAGAGAATCGCCAACGTATCCCAGGTAATCGTGCCCTTCATGGCAGTTATTTACGTGGCATTTTGCCTTATTCTTCTGGCGTGCAATGTTACCGCCATTCCCGGTGCTGTAGTGGAGATCGTTACTGATGCATTCGGCATGAGGGCTGCTGCGGGTGGTGCGCTCGGTGCCATCATAGTGGCAATGCAGAAGGGTATCGCGCGAGGCATATTCTCGAACGAGGCGGGTCTCGGTTCCGCGCCCATAGCTGCCGCTGCGGCTCAGACCAAGGAGCCCGT
Organism: Eubacterium sp.; assembly: GCA_024681495.1. Taxonomy (GTDB): domain Bacteria; phylum Bacillota; class Clostridia; order Lachnospirales; family Lachnospiraceae; genus RUG14243. The sequence goes on from JAILAS010000161.1 coordinate 1,170, forward strand.
AAGGCAGGGCCTGGTATCCATGACGGGTACCTTTATCGACACCATCGTTATCTGTACCATGACCGGACTTTCAATCGTAATCACCGGCGCATGGGACATGGGTCTCGAGGGCGTGGCTGTAACCACGAGGGCATTCCAGGACGGGCTTCCGTTCAACAACACCTTCTGCGCATTCGTGCTCATGATGTGCCTGGTGTTCTTCGCATTCACCACCATCCTCGGATGGGATTATTACTCTGAGAGATGCCTGGAGTACCTCTGCGGACGTAAGCAGGGCGTGGTTAAGGCATACAGGTGGCTCTATATCGTGGCGGTATTTATCGGACCGTACTTCACCATCTCGCAGGTATGGGTTATCGCCGATATATTCAATGCGCTCATGGCAATCCCGAACCTCATCGCGCTCCTCGCGTTGAGCGGAGTGATTGTGGCCGAGACGAAGTCTTACTTCGACCGTGTCGGAGAGTAATGTGGCGTTGGGGACGGTCCCCACTGCAATTGAAAATGCGCTGTCCGGTTTCATGTGGCAAGCCCGGAGGTAAACTCTGTAACTGCAAATTATTACCGGTTATGCAGAATGGGATTGAGCCCGAAAGTTCCTCTATGATAGAATGGGGGCGCAGTTAGTTGTGGCTAATACCATAAAGGAGGTAACTTATGAAGGTCGTTTATGCATCAAGAATGGGACACGTAGAGGGAATCGTAAACAGGCTCGGTATTACGGACGCGCTGAAGATTGAAAGCGGCACGGAGAAGTGCGACGGGGACTATGTCCTGTTTACATATACGGACGGACAGGGAATAGTACCGCCGACCGTGGAGGCATTTTTGGCAGCCAATGCGGGCGTTAAGGCAGTTGTTGGAAGCGGTAGCATGGAGCGTCATGCCGATACTTTTAATTTCGCTGCGGACATCATCGCTGAGAAGTACAATGTGCCTATCCTTGCAAAGGTGGATATGGACGGAACGGATGAGGACCTCGAGACGATTAAGGCTAAGATGGCTTCGCTGTAAGAGTTGAATATTGAACGTCACGTGGCGTTGGGGACGGTCCTATTGGCACGCACATGTGCACTTTGTCATTAGGATGTGTACTTTGGCCTGCATGCATGTAGAAATACATGCGTGTGGGCTTTTTTTTAGTTGCCGCAGCGGGGATTGTCCCCACTGCAATTATAAACCTATTGACATGGTAGGATTATAAGAATATAATTCTGCTAGATTTTTTTACTGTGTGTAGGAAAGCAATTCGGCGGGCGCGCAGCCCGCATAAAGGAGGAAAAGCATGATTTACGCAGACAATGCGGCCACGACCAGAATGTGTGATGCCGCGATAACTACTATGACGAAGCTGATGAGAGAGGTCTGGGGCAATCCGTCCAGCCTGTACACTCACGGCCAGAATGCGAAAGAGGCCCTCGAGGAGGCCCGCGGGGAAATCGCGGGAGTCATAGGGGCGAAGCCCGGGGAGGTTTACTTCACCTCCGGCGGAAGCGAGGCCGACAATCAGGCCATATTGACGGCCGCGAAGATAGGCGAAAGGAAGGAGAAAAAGCACATCATATCCACTGCCTTCGAGCATCACGCCGTGCTGCACACGCTGGCCAGGCTGGAGAAGGAGGGCTTCGAGGTTACACTCCTGGACGTGCATGAAAACGGGTTGGTGTCGCCCGACGAGGTCGAGGCGGCCATCCGCGACGACACATGCCTGGTGACGGTCATGTATGCCAATAACGAGATTGGGACCATCCAGCCGATCCGGGAGATCGGCGAGGTCTGCAGGAGGCGGAACGTGATATTCCACACCGATGCGGTGCAGGCTGTTGGGCACGTTCGAATCGACGTCGAGGCCGACAATATCGACATGCTGTCGGCTTCCGGCCATAAGTTCAACGGTCCCAAGGGTGTAGGCTTCCTGTATGCGAGGAAGGGCATCGCTCTCTCGAACCTGATAGAGGGAGGCGCCCAGGAGCGCGGAAAGAGGGCAGGCACGGAGAACGTGCCGGCGATTGCGGCGATGGCTGCGGCGCTTAGGGAAAAGAATGAGAGGATTGACGAGACGGTTGCCCACGTCACGGCGACGAGGGACCGGCTGATTGACGGCCTGAGCAAAATCCCCCACTCGGTGCTGAATGGTGACGCGCACAAAAGGCTGCCCGGCAACGTGAACTTTTGTTTCGAGGGAATCGAGGGAGAGTCTCTGCTCCTGCTCCTCGACGACAGGGGAATACAGGCGTCTTCAGGCAGCGCGTGCACCTCGGGGTCGCTGGACCCCAGCCATGTGCTTTTGGCCATAGGGCGCGTGCACGACGTGGCTCATGGGTCGCTGCGCCTGAGCATTGACGAGGAGACGAGCGATGATGACGTCGATTACATTGTGAAGAACGTGGCCGAGGTGGTTGAATACCTGCGCGGGTTCTCGCCCGTATGGAGAGACCTGCAGGCCGGGAAAAGAGAATTTGTTTTGTAAAGGAGGCAGAAAATGGCATTGTACAGCGAAAAGGTAATGGATCACTTTAGGAACCCGAGGAACGTCGGGGTAATCGAGGACGCGGACGGCGTCGGCGAGGTGGGAAACCTGAAGTGTGGGGACATCATGAAGATGTATCTTAAGATAGAGGACGACATAGTCAAGGACGTCAAGTTCGAGACGTTCGGCTGTGGGAGCGCGATAGCGTCGAGCTCCATGGCGACGGAGCTCATAAAGGGGCAGCCGGTGGAGAAGGCCAGGGAGCTGACGAACAAGGCCGTGGCCGAGGCTCTGGACGGACTGCCGGACTATAAGATGCACTGCTCCGTGCTGGCGGAAGAGGCGATAGACGCCGCGCTGGACGACTACGAAAAGAGGCGCGCAGAGGCATAAAACGTTGCGATAACTTCCGGTTATCACCCACGATAAAATCAAACGATTTTTCAATTACCCACCTAAGTGGTAGGATAAATCCAACAAGAGGAAAAAGGAGGATTTATCATGGGTGATTACAGATTTGAAACATTACAGCTGCACGTAGGACAGGAAGAGGCGGATCCGGTTACGGACTCTCGGGCGGTGCCGATTTACCAGACGACATCGTACGTGTTTCACAACAGTCGGCACGCGGCCGACAGGTTCGGGCTCGCCGACGCGGGAAACATCTACGGAAGACTCACGAACTCCACGCAGGACGTCTTCGAGAAGAGGATAGCGGCCCTCGAGGGAGGAAGCGCGGCTCTGGCGGTGGCTTCGGGCTCCGCGGCCATCACATACACCATCGAGGCGTTGGCCGCAAACGGCGGACACATCGTGGCGCAGAAGACGATATACGGCGGGAGCTACAACCTTCTGGAGCACACGCTTCCGCAGTACGGAATAACGACCACCTTCGTGGATGCGCATAATCTCGCGGAAGTGGAAGCCGCAATCGAGGATGACACCAGGGTGATTTACCTGGAGACCCTCGGCAACCCCAACAGCGATATCCCCGATATCGACGCGATTGCCGGGATCGCGCACCGGCACGGGCTTCCCGTGGTGGTGGACAACACCTTCGGAACCCCCTATCTCATCAGGCCCATCGAGCACGGTGCGGACATCGTGGTTCACTCCGCGACCAAGTTCATCGGCGGCCACGGCACCACGCTGGGCGGCGTAATAGTGGAGTCGGGAAAGTTCGACTGGAAGGCGAGCGGGAAGTATCCCAACATTGCGGCCCCCAATCCGAGCTACCACGGCGTGTCGTTCTACGATGCGGTGGGTCCTGCGGCTTTCGTGACCTACATAAGGGCCATATTGCTCCGCGATACGGGCGCGACCATCTCGCCGTTCAACGCATTCCTGCTGCTGCAGGGCGTGGAGACGCTTTCCTTAAGGCTCGAGAGGCACGCGGAGAACACGAAGAAGGTGGTGGAGTACCTGAAGAACCATCCGCTGGTGGAGAGGGTGAACCATCCTTCACTGGAGGACCATCCCGACCACGAGCTGTACGAGAGGTACTTCCCCGGCGGCGGTGCATCGATATTTACCTTCGAGATTAAGGGCGGGAAGGAGGAGGCCTGGAAGTTCATCGACAACCTGAAGATATTCTCGCTTCTGGCCAACGTCGCGGACGTAAAGAGCCTGGTGATTCATCCGGCCTCTACCACGCACTCGCAGCTCTCCGCTGAGGAGCTGGAGGATCAGGGAATCAGGGAGAACACCGTAAGGCTCTCCATCGGAACGGAGCACATCGATGACATAATTGCCGACCTGGAGAATGGGTTTGCGGCGCTGTAAAGGAGGAAAGAATTGTGGCTAATATATACAAGGGAACTCTGGGATTGATTGGAAACACGCCTCTGGTGGAGGTGGAAAATATCGAGAGGGAGCTGGGACTTTCGGCGACAGTCCTCGTCAAGCTCGAGTACCTCAATCCGGCCGGGAGCGTGAAGGACAGGATCGCCAAGGCGATGATTGAGGATGCCGAGGCGAGCGGCGAACTGGATGAGGGCTCCGTGATAATCGAGCCCACGTCGGGCAATACGGGAATCGGCCTGGCGGCAATTTCGGCGGCGAAGGGCTACCGGCTTATACTCACGATGCCCGAGACCATGAGCGTGGAGAGGCGAAACATCATCAGAGCCTACGGTGCGGAAATAGTGCTGACGGAGGGAGCGAAGGGCATGAAGGGCGCCATCGCCAGGGCAAAGGAACTGGCTGCGGAGATACCGAACAGCTTCATTCCCTCCCAGTTCGACAATCCGGCCAATCCCGCGGTGCATCGCGCTACCACGGGGCCGGAGATATGGAACGACACGGACGGAAAGGTCGACATTTTCATCGCCGGAGTGGGCACCGGCGGAACGGTAACGGGTACGGGCGAGTTTTTGAAGGAGAAGAATCCGGACATTAGGGTTGTGGCGTTGGAGCCGGAGGATTCACCTGTTTTATCGGAGGGCCGGAGTGGTTCACATAAAATCCAGGGCATAGGGGCGGGATTCGTCCCCAACGTGCTGAACACCGGAATCTACGATGAGATATTTAAGGCATCCAATCAGGATGCGTTCGACACGGCCAGGCTCCTGGCGCGCAAGGAGGGCATCTCGGTGGGCATTTCATCGGGCGCGGCGCTCCACGGCGCCATCGAGCTGGCGAAGAGGCCGGAGAACGAGGGTAAGGTGATAGTCGCATTGCTGCCCGACAGCGGCGACAGATACTATTCCACCGCATTGTTCACCGATTAAAAAAGAGAGTGCAGGCATCCCGAGCGGGAGCCTGCACTTTTCTATTCCACACCGTTCTTATAATTGGTTCCCCAGTCCTGCATGGCCATGAGGATGGGGCGCATCGAATCGCCCAGCTCGCTCAGCGAATACTCCACGTGAGGGGGCACTTCCGGATAAACGGTGCGGACGATGATGCCGTCCTCCTCCATCGAGCGAAGCGAGTCGGTGAGGACCTTCTGGCTTATGCCGTCGAGGCTCTTCTTCAGTTCGTTGAAACGCCATGGGCGTGCCAGCAGGTTTCTCATGATGAGCAGTTTCCACTTGCTGCCGATAAGCTGAACTGTGGTGGCTACCGGACACTCGGGCAATTCTTCCTTGGTTAGCATCTGAATACCTCCTCAATCTAAAAGTTCTTTACGCCGGGAATGTCGATAAATCCCATTGGTATCAAATTGAATATAACATAAGGAATCGAGTGTATACAATAGGTTACTAAAAGGTGACTATGTAATAAAAAAGTGCGTACTTTTCGCGGCGGGCTGGAGTTGTTAATCTGTGAGTGTAGCAAGGCGAAAGCCAACAATCACCCAAAAGGAGGTAACAAGATGGCACTTTCAAACATTTCGGCATGGAACGAGGCAAAGAGGACTGCAGCACCCTGTGGAACGGGTTGCGGAGCATCCGATCAGAAGGCAGCACCCTGCGGATCTTCCTGCGGTGCGTCCGATCAGATGGCAGCACCCTGCGGTTCTTCCTGCGGTGCATCCGACAAGTAGGTAGTATCCGGATTCGAGGAGGCGGAATAGGATGAGCG
>JAILAS010000164.1 GCA_024681495.1 Eubacterium sp.
TCAAAAGCCTGCAGGGATCTCGCCAGAACCGGCATCCCGGAGATTTCCATAAGCTGTTTGGGCACGTCGGACTGCATACGCTTTCCGGAACCTGCCGCCAACACTATCGCAACGTCTTTTTCATTATCTGAAATCATATTAATCCTCTCGAGCCGGGCACACTATCCCAGCTGCAGATTGGGCACCGCATTGAGGTCGGGGCCGCTCCTTACTCCAGCCATATACTCATAGTAGCCTGCTGCCCCAATCATCGCCGCATTGTCGGTGCACATGATGGGCGAGGGGCAATAGAAAGAGACTCCCTCCTCCTCACACATCTTCTCCGCGGCCTTGCGGAAGGTCTGGTTGGAAGAAACTCCGCCCGCCAGAGCGAACTTCTTAAAACCGTATTCCCGGATGGCCATGCGGGCATGGGTGCACAGCGTATCCACCACGGACTCCTGGAAGGACGCAGCTACATTCGCCTCGACGATCTCCTCGCCCTTCATCCTGCATCCGTTCAAATAGTTCAGCACGGCACTCTTAAGCCCGCTGAACGAAAAGTCGTAGGGATGCTCGTCTATCTTTCCACGCGGGAAGCTGATAGCCGAAGCGTCTCCCTCGTGCGATATCTTCTCTATCTTGGGACCGCCCGGATACCCCAGGCCTATGGCGCGAGCCACCTTGTCGAAGGCCTCGCCGGCCGCGTCGTCCCTGGTACGCCCGATTATCTCGTAACGGCCGTAGTCTGCCACGTTGACCAGGTGGGTGTGTCCGCCCGAAACCACCAGGCACCCGAACGGCGGCTCCAGCTCCTCGTACTCGATGTAATTGGCGCTTATGTGGCCGGCAATGTGGTTGACGCCGACCAGGGGCTTGTTAAGGGCAAAGGCCATGGCCTTCGCGGCCGAAACGCCCACCAGAAGGGAACCCACCAGCCCCGGGCCGTAGGTTACCGCTATCGCATCTATCTCATCCCGGGCCACGCCCGCCTCGTTCAGGGCGGCGCGAATCACCGGATTGATCTTATCTATGTGCGCCCTCGAGGCAATCTCGGGCACCACGCCACCGTAGATGGTGTGCAGATCGATCTGGGAATAAATTATATTGGAAAGTACTTTCCTTCCGTTTTCGACCACAGAAGCCGCCGTCTCGTCGCACGAGCTCTCTATGGCCAGTATCTTAACGCTATCACTCATATTATTCTTCTATTTCATTTCCGTTTTCATCAACTGTCTCCGACTGCTTAAGCGAATATCCGTAGATCTTCCACTTGCCGTCGTCGTCCTTGCGAAGGACATAATTCTGAAAGCTCTTGGCAAAAGATGTCCCCTGCTTTATAAAGTAGGAAACCGTAAGCAGCGCACACTTCCTCTTATCAATCTCCTTATAAGTCACCTCGTCCGTGTCGGGAATGGTGTAGTTGCGGATAGTCCACTGCTTCTGCTTATACTCGTTGACATCGCTTTGCATGGACGCATAGTACTCGTCCTCCGGATTGTTGGTCAGAAGGTCCTCATCGAACATTATGCGCATCTTCGTAATGAGCTCGCCGAACTGTTCCTCACTGTACTCCTCGTTGTAGAGGGCGGTCAGGTATCTGCTGTAGAGATTTACCACCCCTCTGGGCGATGCAGGATAGTCCCCCTCGATGTTAAGGGCGATGAGCTCCTCCACCTCCGTGGCCTCGACGTCATTCTCGGCCTGGGCGGGACGGCTTATCAGATAGTAGAACAGCCCCACCAGCACCGCAACCAACGCGGCAAGAGCTATTACGACTGTAACGATCGTGGATTTTTTCATTTTTCTCCTCCGTTGTCAAACCCCAGTGTGACACTCTGTCCGTCCGAAGCCGCAATGGATGCCGGAAAAATCTTGCGCACCTCGTCCATGTACTGCTTGGGATGGTTCAGCGAGGGACTGTAATGCGTCAGCCACATCTCCCTGACCTGCGCCTTTTTGGCGAGTCTGGCCGCCTCATACATCGTCATGTGCCTGTACTGTCTGGCCTTCTCAATCTTCTCGGGCTCACCGTACATCCCCTCGCAGATGAAGAGATCGGAGCCTTCCGCCTCGTCGGCAATGGTCTGCGTCGGGCGCGTATCGGTGGTGTACGTCAGCTTGATGCCCTTCCTGTCCGGGCCGAGCACCATATCGGGCGTGAATGTGGCCCCCTCTTCCTCAATAACTTCGCCCTTCTGGAGGCGACTCCAGTACTTCTGCGGTATCCCCGCCTCGAGCGCACGCTCCGTGTCGAACCTGCCGGCTCTGGGCAGGTGCATGGAATACCCGTAGCAGGTGACATTGTGCTTCACCCTGAAGGCGCGAAGCTCGATCTCGTCGAACGAGTAGGTCATAAGCGGGCTGTCGAACTCCGAGAACTCAATCTGAAACGGAAGCTCGGGAGCGATAACCCTGAGGGACTTAACCACTCGCTCGAGGCCCTTGGGGCCAATCATGCGCAGAGGCTCCGTGCGCTCCGCATTGCCCATGGCCAAAAGCATACCCGGCAGGCCGCTAATATGGTCGGCGTGGTAGTGGGTAAAGCACATGAGGTCAATGGGTTTAGGCGACAGCCCCACCTTATTCATGGCAATCTGGGTCCCCTCACCGCAATCGATGAGAATGACCTTGCCGTTATATCGCACGTACAGGCTGGTAAGCCACCTGTAAGGCAGTGGCATCATTCCGCCGGTTCCTAACAAACAAACATCTATCATTATTTCTGTAAATCCCTCGTCATAAGTATTGCATCTTCTTTGGGATCCCTGTAGAACCCCGGGCGAACGCCCACTCTCTCGAAGCCGGCGCCCTCGTACAGAGCAATGGCACCTTCGTTCGAGCATCTCACCTCCAGGTGAATGCGACAGACTCCGCGTTGGACGAGCCGACGGCTAAAGCCGTCAATGAGTTCACGGCCAACACCGCGCCTCCTGTAGGCTTTCCCTACGGCGACGTTGGTTATCTCGCACTCGTCGAGCGAGATGTACGCGCCGACATATCCGGCCACCTCCCCGTCGAGCTCCGAGACCACGAAAAGCGTGTCCGGATTGACCACGGCATCCTCGAAATCGGAGGGCTGCCACGGGCGCGAAAAACATTCCCTTTCTATAGAAGAAACAGCGGGAATATCACCCGGCTCCATAGTCCTTATCATGAATCGGCCCCCGAGGGCACCTTGCCCTCCTTCTCGAGCCTCTCCCTCTCGGCCTGCGAGAGACGGAGGTATATGGGCGAGAAGTCGTCTCCAAACACGGACTCACCGCTCTCGAGCATCCGGCCGGCCAGAACCCCGACTGACCCCGCTCGCTGCCTGCACATGTGCGCGGGAGCAATGCGGTACTCCACGAAGCACTTCTCCTGAATGGTTGACATAAATTCCGAGATCCCATCGCCCAGGAATGTGACGGGCTCGCCGTTTTCGACCACGCGGGCGATTATGTCATCCACCGAGGTAACGAACTGCGGTATAACCGTCTCCATTTCGCCGCCGTTGAACCTGTACAATCCGGTGTAGGTCTGGGACCTCCTGGCGTTCATGAGGGGACATACCACTCCGGATGAACCCCAGAGATTAAAGGCCAGCGCGTCCACTGTGGGCACCGGCACGATGGGGACATCCAGCGCGAGAGCCAGTCCCTTCGCGGTGGCGGCGCCTATCCTCAGACCGGTGAACGATCCCGGGCCCTTAGCGATACCAATGGCGTCAAGGCTGTCCAAATCCAACTCCACCATCTTCGAAATCTCCATAATCATGGGAAGGAGCGTCTGTGAGTGCGTCTTCTTATAGTCCACGGTGTACTCCGCGGCGAGTATATTATCTTCTACTATGGCCACCCCGGCCGTTACGCCGGAGCTGTCTATTGCGAGTATCTTCATATATCTATATCTTTCTGTGCGGAAACCTCAATCCGCCTCCTGTCGAAATCCTCTCCGGGAACCTTCTCCACCCGGATATACACGGTGTCCTCGGGGAAAAGCTCCTCGATGAGACTCCCCCACTCGACCAGCGTGATGCCCTGCGAATAGAAGTACTCTTCGTATCCGAGCTCATCCATTTCGTCCGGGTCGGCAATGCGGTACACGTCGAAATGATAGAAGGGCATCCTGCCGGACTCGTACTCGTGGATGATGGTGAAGGTCGGGCTGGTAACCGGCTCGTCTATGCCCAGTCCCATGGCGATGCCTCGGGCTATGACCGTCTTCCCGACGCCCAGATCCCCGTCCAGGCACACGACGGACCCGGCGGGCAGCACCTCAGAAAGGCGTTTGCCGAATTCCAGAGTTTCCTTTTCGTTTTGGGTTTCAAAATATTTTTTCTGCATTTTATGATTATATCACATTGTATTGTATGCCGACCTAAAAAATGGTACAATTCCAAGGAATAATCCGAAAGGAAAACACCATGAAACGTAAAACTTTTACAGAGCTTAAGACGCAGGCTTTAAACAGCCTTCACCTCAACTACGGCCCTCTGATCCTCGGATGGGTCATCTCACTGGCAATATCCTTTATAGTATCGACGGCGTTCGACTCAGTCTCCACTTCGACGAGCATGTCGAGCACCATTACTTATCAGATTGCGCAGCTCATAATCACGATTCTGATGAGCCTTTTCAACGTATCGTTCCTTATGATGTGCCTCAAGGTCCTCAAGGGCGAAAAGAACGTCGCTACCGACATCTTCTACGCGTTCAGGAACACTCCCGACCGCTACATCGGCAGCTACATCATATATCTGATATTCACCATGCTTCCCGTAATCCCCGGAGAGATCCTCATAATGCACGGGGCGGGATCCGAGTTCATCGAGGCGGCCGAGCAGCTCGCCTACGAGACTACCGACATATACTCGACCGCAGCCACATTGCCCCTCCATTCGGCGACGGAGGTGATGTGGGGATTCGTCCTTATCATAGTCGGAGGCATCGTTTCCATATACTTCTCGCTTTGCTTCGCTGCCGTAAACTACCTGCTTCTCGAGGATAAAGGCCTAAAAGTGGTAGACGCATTCAAGGCCAGCCGGGCCATGATGAAGGGAAACAAGTTCAGGCTTCTCCTGCTTTACATCTCGTTCGTCGGATGGTTCATACTGTCCATATTCACGCTGGGACTTCTCACGCTGTGGATCACGCCCTACATGACTACCACGTTGGCTCTTTTCTACATGGATATTCAGGGCATCGCTCCCTCAGGAAAAGAAAACGAGGATCACACCTTCGATGCGACGGTGTGATCCCCAATAATATACGTATTATCTAATCGCGAAATCCCTTCCGGATGCTCTTCCGGATTAGTCCTCCTCGATAAACTTGGCATGTACTGCCTTCACAGCCTTGTCCACGTCCGCCTCATCGATAAGAACGGTGATGCGGATATCGCTGGTGGAAATCATTCTGATGTTAACTCCCACATTGTAAAGAACCTCAAACATATCCGACGCCACGCCGGCATTGGTCTGCATTCCTGCGCCGACGACAGAAACCTTAGCCACCTGATCGTCGGACTCGATTCTCTCGGCGGTGATGCGGCCCTTGTTCTCCTCGAGCACCTCGAGCGTCTCCTTGAGTGCGGTGGAAGCGACGGTGAAAGAGATATCCTTCTTATTGTCGCGTCCGATGGACTGAAGAATTATGTCAACGTTGATGCCCTTCTTGGCGAGCATGCTGAAAATCTTAAACGCGATACCGGGCTCGTCCTTTACGCCAATGATCGCGATTCGTGCAGTATTTTTGTCGGCTGTAACGCCGCTAACCAACATCTGTTCCATTTTTGTCTCCTCCTTAACAACTGTTCCCGGAGCCTCCTCGAGGCTGGAAAGAACTACCAGCTGAACATCGTATTTCTTCGCGAGCTCCACCGAGCGATTATGAAGAACCTTGGCACCGAGCGATGCCATCTCCAACATCTCGTCGTAGGAGACCTCTTTAAGCTTCTTTGCGTTCGGAACCACCCTGGGATCCGCGGTATAAACGCCGTCCACGTCCGTGTAAATCTCGCAGGCGTCGGCATGAAGGGCCGCCGCAAGCGCAACGGCTGTGGTGTCGGAGCCGCCTCGTCCGAGCGTGGTAACATCGTCGTACTTATTCACGCCCTGGAATCCGGTAACGAAAACGATCTTGCCGCTCTCGAGCTCATGGCGGATTCTCTGGCTGTCGATCTTCTTAAATCTGGCGTTGCCATACGTGCTGGTGGTGTGCATAGCCACCTGGAATGCATTCAGGGAGATAGCGGGTACGCCGAGGGACTCGCAGGCCATGGATGCAAGCGATACGGAAACCTGCTCGCCGGTGGAAAGAAGCATGTCCAGCTCTCTCTTTCGTGCGTTAGGATTGATGTCTGCGGCCATAGCCGTAAGCTCATCGGTGGTGTCTCCCATGGCTGAGAGAACCACGACCACCTGGTTTCCCTTCTTATACTCTTCAACGCAGCGACGAGCCACATTGAATATTCGCTCCTTGTTAGCGACGGAACTGCCGCCGAATTTCTTTACTATTAACATTCTATTCTACTCCAATATAAACTAGGCTAAACGATATGATGAAATAACCCCGTCGAGGCCTTCCACTGCAGCCTTGAACTCTCCTTCGGTAACGGGCTCGGTGACGATTCCGACCTCTCCCGAAATTCCGGGAACAGTAACTGTCTGCGCCACATTGAACGCCTTTTTGGCAGCCTCGCCGTCTCCCTCAATTCTCACGAAGAACGTGTTCTTTACGGAAGATACATCCGGGAGAGCGAGCCGGTCGGCGGTAAAGGTAATGCCCGTGTTATTGTCGAGGTTCTTAACGATGTCAACGACATCGGCAACCACTGCGCTGGCCGTGGGAAGCTTGCCCGCTCCGCGGCCGTAGAACATAGCATCGTCGAGCACGTTTCCGTGTACGAATACGGCATTGAATACGCCGTGAACGTTGTAAAGGGGATGCTCGCTGTCAAGCATGAAGGGGGCAACCATGGCGCTGTAACCCGCATCGGTCTTCCTGCTGGTGGCAAGGAGCTTAATGGTGCGGCCCATAGCTGCTGCGTACTTCATATCCTCGGGCTTAACCCCTGTTATTCCCTCGGTATAAATCTCCTCGAAGTCCACGGTCTTTCCGCTGATAAGAGATGTAAGAATGGCGATCTTCCTGCAGGCGTCGTATCCCTCCACGTCATCTGTGGGGTTGGCCTCGGCATATCCAAGCTCCTGCGCCTCCTTGAGAACGTCCTCAAAGCGCGAGCCCTCCACATCCATCTTCGTGAGGATGTAGTTGGTGGTTCCGTTGAGGATTCCGGTGATCTCTTCTATCTCATCGGCTGTAAGGGATGATGTAAGTGCGCGGATAATGGGAATACCGCCGCCTACCGATGCCTCGAAAAGGAAGTTGATATTCTTCTCCTTCGCAATAGCAAGGAGCTCCGCACCATGCTTGGCAACAAGGGCCTTGTTTGAGGTGGTGACGCTCTTTCCGGCCTCCAGGCACCTCTTTACGAAGGTGTGTGCAGGCTCCACTCCACCCATGGTCTCTACGACCACCTTTACCTCGTCGTCGTTGAGGATTTCTTCAATATCCTTAACGAACAGATCGTGGTGGGGATCGTCAGGAAAATCCTTAAGGTCGAGAATATACTTGACCTGAACCTCCTGTCCGGCGTTCTGAGCAATGCGCCCGCCGTTAATGTCGATGACTTCCACAACTCCGGAACCGATGGTTCCATATCCCATTACAGCTATTTTAACCATTCTTATCATCCTCTCGCTTCTTCAAAATTCACTGCGTCTAAAAAAAACTACGCAGTATTGATACTACCATAATAAGCATGAATATGCAAACAAACGCCCCTCTGTCCCCGGCTTATGCCAGGGATTTGAGGTAGGCGTTGATAAAGATATCAATATTTCCGTCCAGAACGCTGTTTGCATTGCTGGTTTCAGCCGATGTTCTGTGGTCTTTGACCATGGTGTACGGCTGAAGTACGTAGGATCGAATCTGGCTTCCGAACGCATTGTCGGACACCTCGCCACGGATCTCCGCGGCCTTCTGCGCATTCTCCTCCTGCTTGAGCAAAAAGAGCCTGGCCTTCAGCATCTGCATGGCCTTGTCCTTATTCATGTGCTGGGAGCGCTCGTTCTGGCACTGCACCACGATTCCCGTGGGAAGGTGGGTAATCCTGAGGGCGGACGACGTCTTGTTGATGTGCTGTCCGCCGGCTCCGCTGGACCTGTAGGTATCGATTCGAAGGTCGTCGTCGTTAATCTCGACATCGACATCCTCCTCGATGTCCGGCATTACGTCGCAGGCAGAGAACGAGGTCTGGCGCTTATTGTTGGCGTTGAAGGGGGACAGTCTCACCAGGCGGTGCACTCCCTTCTCCGACTTGAGGAACCCGTACGCGTTGACTCCCTTGACCTCGAAGGTGACGGACTTTATTCCGGCCTCGTCGCCGTCGAGCGAGTCGAGCACCTCCACCTCAAAGCCGTGGCTCTGGGCGAAGCGGGTGTACATCCTGAAGAGCATCTGTGTCCAGTCGCAGGCCTCGGTGCCGCCGGCGCCGGCCTGAAGATTGACGATGGCGCTGTTCGCGTCGTACTCTCCCGAGAGGAGAGTCTTCATGCGGATGGCCTCGAGCGCGCCCTTGAACTTCTCGAGTGCGTCGGCCACCTCCTCGATTAGGCTGAGGTCGTTCTCCTCGTCTCCCATCTCGATCATGGTCTCGATGTCCTCGAAACCGGTTTCGAGCCTGGTCGCCTCCTCGATATCGTCCTTAAGGGACTTGAGCTCCACGTTCTTTTGGGTAGCCGCCTCCTGGTCATCCCAAAATCCGGGCTCCTCCATCTGTCGCTCGAGCTCCTGAACCCTCTGTTCCTTATCTGTTAAGTTAAAGTGAATCCCTCACTTCCGTCATGGTTTTCCTGTACGATTCAAGCTCGTACCGGTAGGGATCGTATTCTACCATAAACGTCACCTTCTTTCTGTGATGTAGTATTTATTCTGCAGTAAGCACTTCTATGGCTTTTTGCAACTGATTATCCGTCTCCATGGAATAGTCCGCGTCTTCTCCGGCGGTGTTCTCATATTCCAGTTCGACGTCGGGCTCGATTCCCACCTCGTTGAAGTTATTTCCCTTGGGAGAATAGAACTTGCCGATGGTAATCTTTATGGCGCTGCCGTCATTTAAGGCAAATATGGACTGATATACGCCCTTGCCGTATGTGGTGGTGCCGACGAGAGTCGCCCAGTCGTAGTCGGCCAGGGCGGCCGCGAATATCTCCGAGGCGCTCGCAGAATTACCGTTTATTAGGAGCACCATGGGTATGTCCAGCTGGGTCTCCTCGTCGGACGTATAATCCTGACGGTTGCCCTGCTTGTCCTCCGTGTATACGACCGTTCCCTCGGGAAGGAGGTCGTCGAGCATCTGGGCGCAGACGTCGAGCACTCCGCCGCCATTGTCCCTGACATCGATGATGAGGGAGGTCATGCCCTGCTCATTCAGCTCCTCGAGGGCATCCTCGAACTGCACCGAGGTATTGGACGAGAACTGAACGACCTGTATGTATCCCACGCCATCGTCGAGCATGGTCGAGCTGACTGTCTCGATATCCACCTCGTCCCTCACGAGCGTGTAATCCTTGCTCTTCGAGTCCCTGTAGATGGTGAGGACCACCTCGGTGCCGGTCTCTCCCCTTATCTTCGACGCCACGTAGCTGGCATCATCGGTAGCCTCGATCTCCACTCCGTCCACGGCGGTGACAAGGTCTCCCGCCTCGATGCCGGCCTCCTCGGCCGGGGAATCGGAGTAGACGTACGTTATCGTAACGTAAGCCTCACCGTCGTTCTTGGTGAGCACAGCCCCTACGCCATCGTAGGTCCCGCTGGTGGACTCGGAGAGCTCCTCGTACTCCTCCTGCGTGTAGTAGGTGGTATACGCATCGCCCAAGCCCTCGGTAAGGCCCTTGAGCACACCATCCTGCATGTCGGAAATATCCATTCCGTCGTAGTAGTAGGTGTTAAACATGGTAAGCAGGGTGTTTATCTTCTCGAGCACCGCCTCGTCGAAGACGTCCGATACGGAAGCCTCGTCGACCACGTCGCCGCTGGCATCCTCCGAAGCGGACTGCGATGTGGACGTGTCACCATCGGACTCCTCTGTGGTAGTGACCTCGGTCTCCATGTTTACGCCCCTGTTCCTGAAAAGGCTGAAGGCGAAAACTCCCGTAGAGAGAATGGCTCCTATGCAAAGGCCCATCACAAAGATCATCATTCCGCGCGAGCGATTCGGTCTGTCGGCGTTGCGGCCGCCGCTCTCCTTCGGTTCCATGCCGGAAGATTCGCCAAAGACCGGATTGCCGCCCGCAGGGGGCTCGGGCGTCCTCTCTTCCTCGTGGGCATCCCCGAGTTCGAAGGGACCCCTCTGCTTGTTTTCTAAATTTTCATCTTCGTACATTTTTAAATCTCACCTAACAGTAGTTTATTTACATCCGGCGCGGCACCGGACGCATTCGCGAATCGCAGCCAATTCCCCGGATATATTAAAGTGAAGCGGCCGCAATCGCTCCGCTTCGCTTTACATGCTTATCATCAGGGCAACAGCCCATCCGCCGCACATTTCCCGACCGCTAAACGTCGAGGTGGCGGCGCACCGTGAAGAAGCTGCCCACAAATCCGATTCCCACTCCCATAAGGAGCGCTACGGGAACCAAATACATAAATACAGTCTGCACGGGAAGGAATGCCAGTATATCGGCGAGGAACGTAAACGTCCCTCCTATATAGTTGACGATCCTGACATAGAGGACGTACAGAATCACCAGGGGGATAATCGATCCCACCACGCCAATCAGTATGCCCTCTACCACGAAGGGTCCCCTGACGAAGACGTCGGAAGCTCCGATGAGCTTCATGATCCCGATCTCCTCGCTTCGCACCGTGATTCCGATGGAGACGGTGTTATTGATGAGGAAGACGGCCACGCAAACCAGTATGATGATTATGGCCGCCGATATGTATGCCACCAGGTTATTGAAATCCGAGAGGATGTTTGCTGCAACCACTGACTGATTGACCTGGCGAACGCCGTCGATATCCTCGATGAAGGACGCGAGCGTGCTCTGCATCGATATGTCGTTAAGGTAAATCTCGAAATTGGCGGAGTCCGCGAGGGGATTGTCCTCCAGGAGGCCTTCTGCCGCCTCTTCGGAACCGTCCATGTATTCGTCGATATACTGCTGAAGCGCCTCTTCGGCCGATACGTATACGATCTTCGCTACCTCTGCGCGCTCGGAAATGGTGTTTCCTATCTCCTCTATCTTCTCATCTGTTATGCCCTCTTCAAAGAAGACTGTGATGGTCACTCCCGACTCGGCCTCGCGAATCATCTCCCTGAAGTTAAGGACCAGCGAAAATATGAGTCCGAACAGAAAGATGCATGCCGCCATCGTGGCTATGGAAGCGAGAGAGAAGAACTTATTTCTCCATATATTTTTTATTCCCTGCCCAAGTACGTACATCTGTTATCTCCGATTCATCTATCTGAATGTCTTTTCATCGTGCAAGCTGTCACTCACGAGGACGCCCTTCTTAAGGGCAATTACCCTCTTCCTCATGGCGTTGACAATTTCGAGATTATGGGTAACCACGATGACCGTGGTGCCGCGCTTGTTTATCTCATCGAGAAGCTTCATAATCTCCCAGGCGTTGTTGTTATCCAGGTTTCCGGTGGGCTCGTCGGCCAGGAGAATCCTGGGATTGTTAATGAGGGCCCTGGCTATCGCCACCCTCTGCTGCTCTCCACCCGACAGCTCGTCCGGAAAGGACTTATACTTCTCAGCGAGTCCGACCATGGAGAGCATGGTGGGCACCTTCGTGCGAATGGTGCGCCCGGACGCGCCTATGACCTTCTGCGCGAACGCAATATTGTCGTATACATCCCTGTCCTTGAGCAATCTGAAATCCTGAAAGACGCAGCCTACATTCCTGCGGTATCTGGGAATCTGCTTACGCCTTACCCTGGAAAGCTGACGATCGTTTACGTATATCTCCCCGCTGGTGGGCTCGATCTCCTTAAGCAGGAGGCGAATGAGGGTCGATTTACCGGAGCCGCTGTCTCCGACAATAAAGACGAACTCCCCCTCGTCCACGCTGAGGCTTATGCCGTGCAAAGCATGAGCTCCGCCGGGATATGTCTTTGTAACATTTTCCAACGAGATTATCAATTCAATTCTCCCATCATGAATAGTCCATATTTTCCATGTGCTTCATATATTTTACTACCATCATAGCTATTTTAAAAGTGATGGCATCCTCGAATACCCTGAGGTCGAGGCCGGTGCCCTTCTGGAGCTTGTCGAGCCTGTACACCAGCGTATTCCTGTGGATGTAGAGCTGGCGTGACGTCTCGGATACGTTGAGGTTGTTCTCGAAAAACTTGTTAATGGTGGCAATGGTCTCATCGTCGAAGTGGTCGGGGGACTTATTGCCGAAGATCTCGTTTATGAACATCTTGCAAAGGGGCATGGGAAGCTGATAGATAAGGCGTCCTATGCCGAGGATGTTATACGCGACGATGTTCCTGTCCTCGAAGAAAATCCTGCCCACGTCAAGAGCCATGCGCGCCTCCTTGTATGAGCGCGAAACCTCCTTGATGTCGCCGACAATGGTTCCGTAGGCAATGTGCATCTTAGCCTCGCGGTCGTCATCGACGGCCTTAAGGATCTTCTCGCCCACCTTCTCCATGTCCTCGTACTGCTCCTTATCGGTGAGCTCCTTCACGAGAACAATGCTCTTCTCATCTACGGCCGTGATGAAATCCCTCTTCGACGTGGAGGAGAATGCCTCCCTTATCTTCTCGAGATCGGCGCCCTCGTTCTCACGCGTGGTCTCTATGATGAAGACCACCCTGCGGGTCTCTGTGTCGATGTGAAGCTTCTTGGCGCGATTATAGATGTCTACCAGAAGCAGATTGTCGAGGAGCAGGTTCTTAATGAAGTTGTCCTTATCGAACCTCTCCTTATATGCAATCAGGAGATTCTGGACCTGGAAGGACGCAATCTTGCCGATCATGTATACGTCCTTGCCCTCGCCATAGGCCAGCAATATGTATGCCACTTCCTCTTCCTCGATCACCTTAAAGAACTGGCAGCCGGAGACCACCTGGCTCTCAGCGGGAGACTGGGCGAAAATGCGCACCGCCTCCGTATACTGCGCCACGTCCTCGAACGTGGATGCCAATGGCTTGGCGTCCGTGTCGAGCACGCACAAATCCGTCTTGGTAATCTCCTTGAGACCATCAATTGTGGATTGAAGAATCTGATTTGAAACCATACCTACATCTCCCTCTCATCATTGTTATCATTCCCGGTGCGGGCCGCCAATTTGCCGGAGTGCCTGCGAAACAGCATACCTCCAATAACGTTGCGAATAAGATTGCCCACCACGCTCCTATTTTGGGCCTCGGGATCGTCCGCTCCCAGCCCCACCCACAACTTGGCGTAGATTCTGTCCTTATAGTTGTTAATAAACACATCCTGGTCCGGAGACTCAAGAATGGATATAACAATATCCGGCAGAAGTACGTTAATGTCGTTTAGGGTGTTTTCATTTTTCGAGATGTCATCCCCAATGACACCTTCTCCCAGAAGCTTGATATGCTTATACTTCTCTTCAATCCTGCTTCTGAAAATAGAGACTTTGTTTTTATCGGGCCCAATAAGATAGATGCTGTATCCGCTACGCGACGTGCGAAGCATGAAGTCCTCGAAGAAGGCACCCACCTTAAGCTCGTTTATGCGATACACGGAGGTAATACCCGCCTCCGCGAGGACAGACTTATCCTCAATCACGGCCAGATCCGCAGATTCCAGTGCGCGATGTATCTCCTCGTTCTCCGAAGCCATGATGAGCTGCTCCATGGTCACCAGCCTGACGACGTTCATGACGTCGTTACGCAAGAACCCCTCCGTAGCCTCCAGAGATTCCCTAATACCGTAGTTATTCAATTCAAGTCCAAGTACACTAAGCTTTCTAATCATAAATATCTACTACGCAAAATAAACAAAAACCGCGTCTATTTTTATGCGTAAAATCCAAACGTTCAAGTCAAAGAGTTAAAAATTGCCAAAAAGAGTATAACAGACAAGGGCTGTTTTTGCAACAAAATCACAAACGGAAGGCACTCAAATCGTCCTTAAGGCTGTCGTAATCGCTTATTCCGAGCTCGTAAAGCTCCTCCTCAATCGCCGGGTCCATCGTATACGTGCTCATGGCCGGCGGGTTCGAGGGGGCAAAGATAAACGCCCTCCCTCTCTTCTCCAGGGTATACGCATGCTCCTTGCAGGACTCGTACATGATATGTCTCCTGTTAAGGGCCTTTACCACTCCGGGGAAGTCATGACATCTGTGAGTATAGGTCATCCTGAACCTCTCGCGCTTCTTGACATAGCCCCTGGGCTTCGACATTATAACAACAAGCTTATCGCACCCCTTGTCCAGGGCGCGCTGCACGGGGATCGCATCGCTTACTCCGCCGTCGAAGCAGGCTTTGCCCCTCACATATCTGGGTTTACATAAAACAGGGAGTGCGCTCGAAGCCTTAATCATGTTGTAATTATCCTTCGTCATCTCCTCCTTAGACACGTAAACGGCCTTTCCGGTCATGGCATCCGTTACGACTGCCTCGAACTCCGTGGGATTTTCCATTATCGCCTCGTAGTTGAGAGGGTCTCTGCCGTCGGAGTTCGACAGCACGCCGTATATGTACTCCAGATTAAAGACTTCGCCGGTCTTTTTGTACGCGTCGATACCGAAATACTCCGGCGCCTTTAGGTGTTCGGTGTAGAACCTGCGGTTCCTGTCCCTCTGTCCCCCGAGAAACGATGCCAGATTCGCGCTTCCGGCGGACACTCCAATCGCATAGTCAAACGTCACGCCGTCATCGAGAAAACGATCGAGCACTCCGGCGCTGTACGCGCACTTCATTCCGCCGCCCTCGACTACCAAACCAATTTTCGCCATTGATAAACCTCCCGTACAAAGCAAAAATAAGACGGTCCGCCAAAGCCCGCCTCACAAGTCAACTCAATAATTATTAATTATAGTCAGTTATAAACCTACCCGCCGGATTGAAATTACCGGCTGTAAGCCAATACGCCCACAATAACCCTGCCTGTAATAAGCCGGTATGTTGATTGTGTCAAGACTGAGTATAGTTTGTCATAACCCCCACCTACGCTAACGCTTAGAGGAGGGGGATTTCTCCGACTGAGTTAAAAAAGCCCGAGCCTGATGGCTCGGGCAATGTATCTCGATAGTGTTAGTTAAAGATACGGCGAATGGTGATGATGCTCTTGTATGTGTAGCTGCTGTAGCAGATACCATAGCTCTCACCAAGTGCACTGATGATGCTGCCGCCGCCAACGTAGATACCTACGTGGTGGTTATAGCAAACGATATCTCCGGGCTGAATGTCGGACTTGCTAACCGAAGTTCCTACGCTTCTCATGGATGAGGAGCTGTGGGGAAGGCTAACGCCGAATGCCGCATATACGGACATTACGAAGCCGGAGCAATCGCATCCGTTGGTAAGGCTGGTGCCGCCCCACTGATAGGGGTTGCCAACGAACTGTGCTGCGTATGCTGCAACTGCAGAACCGCTCTTTCCTGATGCGGCAGAATAGGTCTTACCGCTGGAGGAAGAACTGGAGCTGCTGGACGAGGAGCTGCTCGACGAGGAGCTACTGGATGAAGAGCTGCTGGATGAAGAGCTGCTGGATGAGCTGGCTGCTGCAGCTGCCTCAGCCTCTGCGGCAGCGGCTGCCTCTTCCTCAGCAATCCTCTGCTCAACCTCTTCAACGGTCTCGCCGGTCTCATAGTCATAGGAAAGGCTTACATAGTCGCCGGAAACAAAGCCGGTTCCCTCGGAAGTCTTAACCTTAACCCATCCGTTCTTCTTAACGCGCTTAACTGTAAGCTCATCGCCCTCTGCTACGAGGGTAACAACGTCTGCATCCTCACTGGCAGATGAACGAACACGAAGGGTCTCAGTGTTTACGGTAGCAATCTGCGTACCGGCATCATTAATAGCCTCTTCGTCTCCAACGGAAACGTAGTCTGCGCTTACCCAGCCCTCTACGTTACCGGACTTAATCTTATACCATCCGTCCTTCTGATCAACAACCGTGAATACGGAATCCGAATAAAGATAACCAACAATCTTACTGTCTGTGCTGGCCTTCTTACGAACGTTCATAGTGTCGCTGACAGTGGCAACTCCCATCTTGGAGTAGTCTGTACCGGACTCTTCGGTCTCCTCAGCCTCTTCAGTCTCCTCAGCTGCATCAGCCTCTTCGGCCTCCTCAGCCTCAGCTGCTGCCTCGGCCTCCTCGGATACCTCTGCTACTGCTGCTGCAATCTGTGCTGCAACGCCGCCTGTAGCCGTCTCCGTCTCAACCCCTTCGGCTGTCTCTCCAACTGCATCTGCAGCCTCTGTAACCGCCGATGCCGCTGCTACTGCTGCATCTGTGGAAGGAGCTGTCTCCTGAACATCTGAACCTGTGGCATCTGCTGACTCAGCCTGTGTGGAAGCGGCATCCTCTGTAGCTGATGCTACCGCTCCGGCAATCGTCTGTGAAGCACCGGCTGTAGTCTGAGATGTAGAAGCGTTTGAAACAGCTTCTGCAAGAATTCCGGTAACACCGGTGGCTGCTACGGTAGTATCAGCTGCGCTAACAGGTGCGACCTGTCCTGCCATGCTGAACGTAAGTGCTGCCGCCATGATGCAAGCCGCTGCTCTCGTCGCTACTCTTCTGTGCATGATTTCCTCCTAAATTCAATCTGTTATCCCCCCAAGAGATAACATCAATTATTTCACAATTATTACGTGAATGTTACAATTCCAAAGAGAATATTATCATACAAGATACAGTATGTCAACCGAATGCCCCAATTTAAAATGTGAATTAACTATGGAATATTTAGTATGCAGAACGCATGATTTATCAAAAATGAGTTAAAGATTCTTAAATATTTTTTACAGTCCCGAATCATTTTTATTAATTTCAGTCAAATGGTCCGGGACCGTTGAAAGATTCTCTGCAAAGCTGAAGGAACGCGTTTATAACGCGCGCCGTTGCTCCCCAGATCGTGTCTCTGCCGTTTTCGAAAAAGAGCATCTCGAAGGGGCGCTTGCGAAATTTATAATTTCGCCCGCCGTAAATCAGCTCGTAAGGGAAGTCCTCCTTCGGATGATTCTCCATCCACGTGATGTGACGCGAGGGTTCGTTTTCGAAAAACCACTTTACGGGCATGGTAAACACGCTGTCCACCTCATCCCTCGAAAAGGTCCCCCGATAATCCCGAAGCACACCCAGGAAGGGCCAGATTATCCTCTCGCCCGGGCCGAACACACCGTCCATCGGAGCTATTATATCTATAGAAGAAGACGTGATAAGGAGCTCCTCACAGGCCTCCCTTATTGCGGCCTCCCTGTGACTCTCCCCGTCCTCCACGCCTCCGCCGGGCAAACATATGTCTCCCGGCTGCACGTCCAGCGTGAGAGCCCTTCGCTCGAAAAGTATCTCCCATCCGTTTTCCGTTTTAATAAGAGGAATCAGGACGGCAGACGCCTTTTCCTTCGCGGGAGGGCGGGGCGTGCGGTCGCCCCATTTATCCTTGAGCAGGCCGGCAATATCGTTGCACTCTCCCATTTATCAGTCTCCTATCGCCATGGCGTTCATCACATAGTTAATAGCTTCGCCGTCTCCTGAGAGCCAGGAAGTATCGCTCGTATCTACGCCCGCATCCTCAAGCATCAGATTCACCTCGTCCGAATCGCTCGTGGTCAGGGATATCCACGTCGAATAGACCATCTCCATCTGCTCCTGGAACTCGGCCTTTTCATCGTCAGAAAGGGAATCCGTGAACCCGGAAACCTCTGCGATAATCTCTTCCTCGTCGTTGTCAGTCTGAGCGGCCCATACCATGAGATCCTTAGTGGGCTCTACAGCCTTAAGCGATGCCCCGGCGGTTCCGACCCATACATCGGACTTTATTTCCCTGAGCACCTCGTCCAGGCCGGAGTCCTCAGCCTGATCCGTCTCATTCTCCTCTATATCTTCAGGCGCATCGGCAGTCTCCGAGGGAGGCGCCGGAACGTCGGCGCTCTCGTCAGGAAGACCGATATCGAGGGAATCTGCGCTCTCGGACGGAGCGGCACTCTCTGCGCCGGAACTCTCCGAGCTCGAACTGCCGCAGGCCGCCAGCATCATTCCGGAAGCAGCGCCAACCACCATTACACTCATAAGTGTCATCAAAAATCTTTTCTTCATAACTGTTTCCTCCTAATATATAGTAAGCCCGATAAATTTTACCAACTTTTGTCCCTCGTTGCAAGGAGCCCCTCCTCGACCCTGCCGGCCACAAACAGCGCCTCCTCGCTCAAAAGCTCCCGGTCCTCTCCGCCCGGTTCTTCTCCGTGCAAATACCCCGAGTTCAGCTTTCGCACAAAGGCAATGCATCGCTCGAAGGAACGCGCCTTTTCGATCATCGTAGTCCTGCCGGCCGCCGCCTCGAAGTCGCTGATTGATACCGCCTCCATGGCCATGCGCAATGTGCCGTTTATATCGGAAGCCTCCATCATGAGATCCGGCCTGACCTTAAGGGCGTCCAATATGCACCGCCGCGCTCCCCTGTAGTCCCCGTCCGAAAACAGGCGACTGAGCTCCTCCTTGAGTTCCGCGGTCTCCGCCTTCTCCCCGATAATGGCGATACGGCTCTCGTACGCCCTCAGCCCGTTGGTACGGACGTACACAAGCAGCAAAAACTCGGCCAAAAATCCGTAGAGCCTGGCGGAATACCCGTCGTACCCCGTGGTATCTGTCCTTCTTTCCACCTCGAAGAGTATGTCGAACAGGAATCTGCAATATCTGTCAAAAAGCTCGAACGGACAGATCATTATATTTCCGAAATAGGTGTTTTTCCCGTGTATCAGCTCCTCGAACACGGGCAGGTACTCCGGCGCGCGTTCGGCAATCACATCCCGCGTGGTCATAAGATCCTTTATGTGATGGTCCACGGAAAAGCCCGTGTAGTAATCGGATCTGATGGTCAAAAGGCTCGACGTCACCAGGTCATACTCTCCCAAAATCCGTTCTACATCTTCGGCCGTAAGCAGCCGCTCGCCCGAGGAAGAACGGGAATCCTCCATGACGGGATATCTCCTGTAGTGGCATATCCCGACGCAGTCTGCATCCTTTACGTTCTTCCATATCCAGTATATCCCAGTCAGTTCGCAGAACGACGGGTTTTTTGACGAAATATTATCTCCCGTCGCATCGGAAAGGTATCCGAAGCTCTCCCCGTCCCTCAATGCGCACCCGACGGCCAGCGGAACGTACAGCGGATTGGCCGGTCCCTCGAAGGGCTTATGTGTTATGGTGTATATCACCGACTTCATAGCATTGATACTTCTCTTTCAATCCTGTTGTTTATAAGTGCATTATAACCTTACTCCCGGCCCCCGATTGACGTCAAGTCTTCACAGCTTGTTCACTTGACATTTACAGCAGTAAATGTATATCATGAATAAATGGAAGTACAATCAAATAAAACAAGTAAAGAACAAACAAGCATCTCAGTTTTACCCAAGATATCAGTAATAATCCCCAGCTACGAAAAACCGGGGATGTTATACCATAATCTCGAAATTCTAAAGCGGCAGACCTTCAGATATTTCGAGGTTATTGTTGTGTGCAAAAAAGGAGCCGCCGATACCATATCCGCCAGATTCGGAGGCGATTCTCGCTTCAGGGCGATCGAGTCCGACGGCCCCACTCTTTACGATGCCTTCAAAACCGGATTCGACATTTCGGGAGGCGAATACATCTGGTTTATATCGTCCGCTTCGGAGCTGGCCCCGAAAGGCACCGCCTTTATGAACAATCTCTACAGCGACGCCACCAAGAAGCGCTCCGACCTCCTGATAAACAAGATCTCGGATAAGAGGACCAACGAATTCGATCCCATCACTGAGGCCATCGCCTCAATGAAGGACATTACCGACTTTCGTTTCGACCTTACGGCACTGAAGAACTTCGATAGTATTTTAATAAGAAAAGATCTTATCAAAGAGGCCGGCATCACCCTCGGCAGCGATTCCGCCCAGAACCTCTTCATGCTCCGCGCGCTCTGCATGGCCGCAGGAAAGACCGTAACCGGGAGCAACAGGCATCTTATCGCCTCCGGAGAGACCGCCGATTTTCGCGATTTTTCGGCCGGCGAGGCCATGAGTAACCGCACATTCAATCACGAAGAGGCGCTTCGCAACTTCGACACCATATTGAAGCTTGCCGACCGCCGGATTGCGCTCGAGCGCGATGACAGGGGCGAAAACCTCAGCGAGAAGTCCGTAATGGAATCGGAGTACCTGCTCGAGAAATTCCGTTCCAGGCTGATATGCATGTTTATGGAGGAGATTATCGTCGACGGGTATCTCCGACACATCTGGCTCAATAAGGATGAAATCCACAGCGAGATGTCCGATCTTTACGACAGGTGCATAAACGAGACGCTGGATACAGACCTGGGCGACTTCTACGCCAGGAACACCGACTTGCCGCTTCGCAATGGGCTCCCCTCGAAGGATGTCTTCCTCGAGAGCCCGGAAATCAGCGTCGTTTTGATAAAAGAGCTGGTAAAGGGCGACGACATCGAAACACTCGCCGAGTCCTTCTACCTGCAGGACGTTCCGTCGTTCGAGCTGGTTGTAGATGAGAAGCTTTCCGATCGCATTCCGGAAAGCATAAAAGCCATGCCCAACTATATGGAGGTTTCTCCCGGCAAGGCCTTAAATAAATACCAGAAGACCCTGCTTTCCCAGTGCAACGGCCGATACATATTGTTCGCCGAGTCGGGCATCTATCCCAAGGGAACGGTTTTAGAGGAGCTGATGTCGAACATGGCCGGCAAGGCCTTCGCCGCCGCGCCGCTCTTACGCAGGACGAACGAGACCCTCGTAACGCCCCCGTGCAACGAGACCGTATACATCAAGCGCTTCTCCGTGCAGAAGCTCCACACCGCATACAATCAGCTGGACTCCTTCTGGGGCAACAAGCTCTTTAGCAAGAAGAACCTCATGGCCCGTAAGATCATGTTCAGCGGCAGGATGGCCAAGGACATATTCAGAATATACACCACATCCAAGCACTCCAAGGTCACCGGCTGCGGTTTCGTCACCACATTGACGGACGGACAGATTTTGGCAAACGCAAGCAGCCCCATCGTGAAGCTGTGCTACCGCCACTACCTGAACAAGGATTATAAGATGATCCGCAAGGCCGAGGCCGAAAACACCACCAGCAGCTCATTCACGAGAAAGTTCATGAGCTGGAGACTTTCAAAGATAAGAAAGCTCTTCAAGTTTATGACCCTTAAGGTTCTGTACCCTCATATATATAAGAAAGAGGCCAAAAAGAAGGTGGACGAAAAGAAGGTTATCTTCGTCGTTTACCGCCGAAACACCCTGCCGGACAGCATGAAGCTGCTCTACGACAGGCTCGAGAAGTCCGGAAAGTTCAACATCAAAATACACTACATGTCCAAGCTGAACCTCAGGCTTAAGCAGCAGTACAAGGTCACCAGCGAGTTCATCCGCGACTACGCGACCGCCAAGTATCTGTTTCTGGACGAAGCCAACCAGGAGCAGGCCTGCGTAAACAAGCGCCCCGAGACCAAGGTGGTGCAGCTGTGGCACGGATGCGGCGCGTTCAAGAAGTTCGGATTCAGCACCGCGGACAAGATCTTCGGAAACGACTCCAAGACCCAGGCGAAGTACCCCGCCTACTCCAACTTCTCTCTCGTTACAGTCTCCTCTCCCGAGGTGATATGGGCATACGAGGAGGCCATGGGACTGGAGGGCCAGGACGTGGTCAAGGCAGTCGGAAACAGCCGCACAGACGTCTTCTACGACGAAAAGTACATATCGGACGCCAAGGAAAGAGTCCTCGAGGCATGCCCCCAGGCGAACGGCAAGAAGATCATTCTCTACGCGCCCACATTCAGGGGACGCGTCCAGAAGGCATACGGCCCGGACAGGCTCGATTACGACCGCCTGTACGAGGAGCTCGGAGACGAGTACGTGATTATAATAAAGCATCATCCGTTCGTTTCCAGACTCCCCGAGATACCGGATAAGTACAACAACACCTTCGTTACGGACGTCACCCGTACCGGCGACATTTCGGACCTTATCTGCGCCGCAGACATATGCATATCCGACTACTCGTCGCTGGTTTTCGAGTACTCGTTGCTGGAGAGGCCGCTCCTGTTCTTCGCTTACGATCTGGACACCTACTTCGACTGGCGAGGCTTCTATTACAACTACCACGAGATGGCTCCGGGCCCGATAGTCACCAACACCGAAGACATCATTGATTACATCGTTAACATAGACACCAATTTCGACCACAAGCGGTTACAGGACTTCCGTTACAAGTTCATGCGTAGCTGCGACGGACACGCGACTGAAAGGATTCTCGACTACGTGGGAATCGAATTGTAAAAAAATGACTACTAACATTGACAAAACACAGACGAACTCAACACCGGTTATCGCCACGCCCAAAGTTTCTATAATACTTCCCGCCGGCGATAACCCCGGTGTATTGTTTAAAAACCTCGAGACGCTCACAAAGCAGACCTTCAGGTTTTTCGAGGTAATTGTAGCGTGCAGGGAGCCCGCTTCGAAGTCAATCGCTTCGAGGTTCTGGGACGATGCGCGCTTTAAAACCGTTAATTACGAGGGCTCATCGGTCTACGATGCGCTCCGCGCCGGATACTACGCCTCACAGGGCGAATATCTGTGGTGCATTTCCAACTCCGGAGAGATCCCGGACACGAACCCCACTCTCATCAGCGACCTCTATAGCGCCGCCTCCCGCGAGCGGTCCGACATGGTCGTCGGCCGAATCACGGATAAGAGGACAGACGAGCCCGATCCCGTGGCGGAGCATATCGCATCCGTGGGGGATATCAGCGACTTCCGCTTCGATCTTACCGCATTGAAAAACTTCGACGGCGTTCTTTTAAGGAAGGCCCTTCTCAAGGAAATCGATATCGAGCTCGGAAAGGATTCGCTTCAGAACCTCTTCATGATCCGCGCACTGTATATCTCGATGAGCCACCCGGTGACAGGCTGTGACCTTCACATGTCTCTCTACCGGCATCCCGCGCCCTTCGAGAGCCTCTCACCCGCTGAGTCCATGACGGCAAAAGCATTTGCCGTCAATGAGGCGCGCACCAATTTCGACACTCTCCTGCGGCTGATTGACAGCCGAATCGCCATCGAGAGGGAAAAGAGAGACCGGAACAAGGACCTTCGCGAGAAGACCGTAAAGGAGTCGGAATACCTTCTGGCGAAATTTCGCTCCAACATGGTACACATGTATCTGGAGGAGGTAATCGTAGGCGAATACCTCCGTCACATATGGCTGAATCCGGACGAGATGCACGATGAGGTCGCATCCCTCTACGAACGCTGCATCGAAGAGCTTTTGCCCCTCGACCGTAAGGACTTTTACGAGGAAAACTACGACCTCGACCTAAGTAACGGGCTGCCGGATAAGAAGGCTCTCCTCGAGAATCCGGAGATAAGCGTGATTCTCATCAAGGAGCTGGCCGGCTCCGACGACATCGAAGCGCTCGCGGAGTCATTCTATCTCCAGGGCACGCCATCCTTCGAGCTGGTGGTCGAAAAGAAGCTTTCCGACCGCATTCCCGAAAGAATCAAGGCGATGGGCAACTACGTCGAGGTGTCTCCGGGGAAGGCACTCAACAATTATCAGAAGACCCTTCTGTCGAAGTGCAACGGCAGGTTCGTTATATTCGCCGAATCGGGGATTTACCCCGCCGAGGCGACGCTAAGGACCATGATCGGGTACATGCCCTCCAAGGCATTCGTATCGTCGCCACTGTTTCGGGCGGAGCACGAGGTACTGCTCCCGCCGCCCTGCAACGAGACTGCCTTCATAAAGCATTTTTCGGTGCAGAAGCTCCACACTGCTTACAACCAGTTGGATTCGTTCTGGGGGAACAAACTTTTCAGCAAAAGAAATCTCATGGCCCGAAAGCTTATGTTTACGGGAAATCTGAGCAAAGACATATACAGAATCTATACCGCATCCAAGTATGCCAAGGTATCTGAGCAGGGATTCGTCACCACATTGGCGGACGCCGCGATAATGGCTCGCGTGAAAAGCCCGATAGTAAAGCTTAGATACAGGCACTACCTGAATCAGGATTACAAGACGATACTGAAAGCCGAGAAATCCAACGTCGAGAAGGTCAGCTACACCAGGACCTTCAAGGACTTTAAGTACCGAACGATCCGCAACATGTTTAAGTTCGTGACGCTTAAGATCCTGTATCCGATGCACTACAAAAAGGCTGCCAAAAAGCCGGTCGACGATAAGAAGGTGTTGTTCGCGGTGCCGCGGTACGATACGCTGCCGAACAGCCTCAGCCTGATATACGACAGGATAAACGAGTCGGGAGATTACAACATAAAAGTGCATTATCTCACCAAGCTCTCGCTGCGTTTAAAGCAGCAGTACCAGGTGACGGACGCGTTTATCAGGGATCTGGCCACCGCCAAGTACCTGTTTATCGACGAGGCCAACCCCGACATCGCATTCATCAAAAAGCGCCCCGAAACGCAGGTGGTGCAGCTCTGGCACGGATGCGGTGCATTTAAGAAGTTCGGCTTCAGTACCGCCGACAAGATTTTTGGAAACGACGCAAAGACGCAGCAGAAGTACCCCATGTACGCCAACTACTCCCTCGTGACGGTTTCTTCCCCCGAGGTGGTATGGGCCTATGAGGAAGCAATGATGCTCGAAGGCATGAATATCGTAAAGCCGCTCGGCAACAGCCGAACCGACGTATTCTACGACGAGGCATTTATCGCAGCTGCGAAGGAACGCGTGTTGGAGGCCTGTCCGCAGGCCCGCGGCAAAAAGATCATACTGTACGCACCCACGTTCCGCGGGAGAGTGTCGAATGCGCAGGGACCGGACAGGCTGGATTACGACAGGCTGTATGAGGAGCTCGGAGACGAATACGTGATTATAATCAAACACCACCCTCTCGTCGTGAAGCTCCCCGACATACCCGACAGGTACAACGGCAGCTTCGTGTTCGACGTGAGCCGGACCGGAGACATTTCCGACCTCATCTGCGCCGCCGACATCTGCATATCCGACTACTCATCGCTGGTGTTCGAGTATTCGCTGCTCGAGAGGCCGCTTATATTCTTCGCTTACGATCTGGATACCTACTTCGACTGGAGAGGCTTTTATTACGACTATTATGAGATGGCGCCGGGTCCGGTCGTATCGAGTACCGAGGGAATAATTGATTACATCAAAAACCTCGATACGCGATTTGACAGGAAGCGGCTGCAAGACTTCAGATATAAGTTCATGCGCTCCTGCGACGGACACGCGACGGAGCGAATCTTTAAAGAGATAGGGCTTACTATACGTTGAACCTGAAGAGGATTACGTCTCCGTCCTTGACGACGTATTCCTTGCCCTCCAGGCCGACAATGCCCTTCTCCTTCGCAGCGGAGAGCGATCCGCAGTCCAGAAGGTCCTGATAATTCACCACCTCGGCACGGATGAAGCCGCGCTCGAAGTCGGTGTGGATCTTTCCTGCTGCCTGAGGCGCCTTAGTGCCCTTAGTGATGGTCCATGCGCGGCACTCGTCCTCTCCGGCAGTGAGGAAGCTGATGAGGCCGAGCAGGCTGTAGCTGGCCTTTATGAGCTTGTCGAGTCCGGACTCGGACAATCCCATGTCCGCGAGAAACTCCGCCTTATCGTCGTCGTCGAGCTCCGCAATCTCCTCCTCAATCTGAGCACAGATTACGAAAACCTCGCTGCCCTCTTCCTTCGCCATTTCGCGCACTGCCTTGACGAAATCATTGGATGCACCGTCGTCAGCCAGGTCGTCCTCGGTGACGTTGGCGGCGTAGATGGTGGGCTTGGCAGTCAGAAGATTGTACGTATCAAACGCGGCAGCAAGCTCCTCGTCCTCGGGGACCTCGAAGGTCTTGGCGAGCTTTCCCTCCTCGAGGTGGGCCTTTATCTGCTCGAGCATATCCAGCTCCTTCGCCAGCGCCTTATCCATGCGAGCCTGCTTAGCCACCTTGGCGATGCGGCGCTCGAGAATCTCGATATCGGAGAAAATAAGCTCCAGGTTAATCGTCTCGATGTCCCTGGCCGGGTCTATGCTTCCGTCAACGTGAACAATATTGCTGTCCTCAAAGCACCTTACCACGTGCACGACAGCGTCCACCTCACGTATATTGGCCAAAAACTGGTTTCCCAGGCCCTCGCCCTTGCTGGCGCCCTTAACCAGGCCGGCAATATCCACGAACTCAATCACCGCCGGCGTCACCTTCTTGGTGTTATAGAGCTCGCCGAGCTTCTCGATTCTCTCGTCCGGAACGCTAACCACTCCGACATTGGGGTCAGTGGTAGCGAACGGATAGTTCGCAGCGAGAGCTCCCGCCTTGGTGAGCGAATTAAACAGTGTGGATTTGCCTACGTTGGGCAGGCCGACGA
>JAILAS010000008.1 GCA_024681495.1 Eubacterium sp.
CTCCCCGCGGACTCAGTAATACTCAGCGTGGGAATGCGCGCGAAGTCCAAGGAGGCACTCTCCTTCTATGGAGCATCGCAGTACTTCTACATGGTCGGCGACTGCAAGGCGCCCGGCACCATACAGACCACGAACCGCAACGCATACGGCGTGTGCATGACTATCTAGAGAATAAAAAAAGACATAGAAAAAACCACCCGGAGTGCGAATGCCGGGTGGTTTTTCTTAGTGCTAGTACCCAACGACCGATGCGCCGCCGTCGATAACCAACGTCTGTCCTGTTATCGTAGCTGCGCAATCGCTGGAGAGGAAGAGAACGCCATTGGCGATATCCTCGGGGCGATTGAGCTTCTTCATAGGGATGGGGTCTATAATATCGGGGGGAGGAGTCTGCGTAGCCATGGGACCGGTCAAAACACCACCGGGTGCTACTGCATTAACCCTCACACCTAACGAAGCCCACTCCACAGCAGCCTGCATGGTAAGCGAAACCACGGCTCCTTTCGCTGCGGAATAAGGTGCGGAACACATAGGGGGATGCATTCCTCTAATCGCCGCCATGGATGCGAAGTTCACGATCGAACCTCCCTTTTCCTTCATGGACTGCTCAACTACCTGCTGCATCATGAAGAAAAGGCCTCTGGCATTGATGTCATAGAATCTGTCGAACTCATCGACGGTAACCTCCAGACCCGGAGAGCCGCCCATGATTCCGGCGCAGTTGACGAGCACGTCGATCCCGCCGAATTCCCGACAGACCTTCTCAACTATAGGGGCTATACTTGAAGAATCGCCCAGGTTGATCTCATATCCGGCCACTCTGCCATAAGCAGAAAGCTCGGAAACCTTGGCGTCTATAACATCCTGTTTTACATCCAGAATTACAACGTCAGCTCCTGACTCGAGGAACTCCTTGCAAATCACGGTACCAATACCGCCGGTGCCGCCCGTGACGACCGCCGTTTTACCGGTAAAGTCTACAACCATCTTTAAAATCCTCCTTGCACACCTGTAAGCAAAAAAATATCTGTAAGCCGGGAAAATCCAACTTACAGATAAAATTATACCATTAACTATTTGCATAAGCAATGCAACAACCCATTACACTTTGGCATGCCTTTATAATGGTTTCGTGCACCCTAGGCCATCATTCCGCCGTCCACGGGAATGACCACCCCGGTGAGGTATTCCGACGCCTCCGAAGAGAGGAACAATGCGACATTCGCCACGTCCTGCGTCTCAGCGTAACGCCTCATGGGAATGGACTTCATTACCACCTTGGCGTTCTTCTCGTTCTCGAGCATCTTGTCTATCATGTGGGTCTTCACATAACCGGGGGCCACCGCATTGACGCGGATTCCCCACCTGGCCCACTCCTTGGCCATGATTCCGGTGAGATGCTTTACGCCCGTCTTCGCAGCACCGTATACGGACACGTACATCGGTGTCATGATTCCGGCCGCGCTGGTGAGGTTCACCATAGAGCCGCCCTTGCCCGAATCCTTCATCCTCTGCGCGAAGACCTGGCTGGTGAAGTAGAATCCCTTCAGGTCGATGCCGTGCACGAAGTCCCACTCCTTCTCGGTGACGTCTAAGATGGGCTTCTCGTCTATGGTTACGCCGGCGTTGTTGATGAGGATGTCGACGTAGCCGTAAGCCTCTTCTGCCAGGTCGGCCATCTTCTCCACGCTCTCCTTCGAAGACACATCGCAGGCGAGACCTATCGCATCGAGGCCCTGGGCCTTAAGCTCATCCGCGGCCTTACGGCTGGCCTCCTCGTTAAGGTCAGCGATCACCACCTTCGCTCCCGCCGCCGCGAGCGTGCCCGCCACGGTGAAGCCTATTCCGCCCGCGGCACCCGTAACCACGGCGCACTTGCCCGTCAGGTCGTAGGACGGCAATTGATCCTTAAATGACATTTCTTATACCTCCCTTTCGGTTCTAAACATTCTATATAAGTATATACCTTTTGGCCCGATATGGGGACAAAAAAAGGGTCATACCGGAGTATGACCCTGAAAAAAACAATATTATTTTTTGAGCGACTTGCCGTAGATTCCCTTAAGGATTACTGCGCAAACCGCGCCGATTGCGGAAAGAACCGCGCCCACGATGTAGGCCGTAGCATAGCTGTATACGCCGCTGTCGCTTACGGCAACCATGGATGTAGCAAGGCGGGGTCCGATGAGGGCAGCTACCGCGAATGCAATGTACATGAAACCGAAGTTAACGGTGAGGTTCTTATATCCGAAGAAGTCAGCCGTCATGGGCGTAAGCAGGGTTGCCAGTCCGCCGAAGCATGCAGCTGCAAGTGCGAGGAAGGCAACGATGGCAGCACCGCTGGGGATGAATGCCAGAGCGCCCATGCAGATTGCAGAGCAGATGCAGATGATGATGTTTACGTTGTAGATGCCTACCTTAGAGGAAACGGCACCCCAGAAAAGACGACCCAGAGTGTTGAACAGGGTGATTACGGAAACGGCAAGAGCTGCGTTTGCAGCGATGGAACCGCCGGCCGTATTGGCTACGATGCCCTTAGCCTGGCTGATGGCGAGCATACCAGAGGTAAGTCCGAATGAGAATCCTGCCATCATGATCCAGCATGTTGCTGTCTTGATCATCTCGCCACGGGTCTTGTCTACCACTACCCTCTGAGGAGCCTCGGCTGCCTTGGAGGTATCCTCTTCCTTCTTAAAGGACTCAACATATCCCTCGGGGATATCGGCGAGGAAGAAAGCCATAGCTACGATGGCCACGAGGAAGATTACGCCGAGGATGATGAACGTGGTCGAAAGGGACTTGTTCTCGATGAGAGCGTTTGCTACGGGAGCCCAGATAACTGCGCCCGAACCGTAAGCTGCAGCCATCATTCCGGAAGCCATGGATCCCTTATCGGGAAGAACCTTAACGGAGTAGCTCATCATCTGAGGATAGATGAATGCCACGCCGAGACCTGCGAACACGCCGTAGAAGATGTACAGCATAACGAGGCTGGTGGCGAAAGAACATCCGATGAGGCCGATACCGTAGAGTATGCCGCCGACGATGATGTTCTGCTTAACATTGAGGCGTGTGATGATGGGGCTCAAAGGAATGGGGCCCAGGCAGGAAAGTGAAACCTGCAGGGTGTAGGTGATGGCGATTGCGGACGCCGCCCACTCGGGATGAAGCTCCATGATTGCTGACTGCAGAATGGACCAGGAATAACCGAATCCGGCGCAGAAAGTAGCGATAAGTGCTGCGATGAAAACGAGCATTCTCTTTGACTTGAACTTTTCAATTGACATTTTTCAAAATCCCTTTCTTTAATATAATCTTTCACATTATTAGTCCGCTCAAGAACGGTTTTTTATAACCCCTCCGAGCGGTCCATTGCGTATTCTAACACACAAATTTATCAATTGCAATGAAAGCATTTACATATAACACACATATCTTTGACAGTATCCCATTTATGAATGTAAAATGTAAAAAACACGAGGGAGATTATGATTATGAAGAAAACAATTAAGCTTTGCGGGCGCATTGATTCCAATAACGCAGCGCAGAAAGAAAGCGAGATTCTCGAAGAAATCGAGGCCGGTTACGATTCCCCCGACGATACCGACGACACATCACAAAAAGAGATCGTACTGGACGCCGAAAAACTCGAGTACATTTCCAGCGCGGGGCTTCGTATACTGATGAAGCTCAGAAAGACGTACGGCGATTCGTTCTCCATAATAAACACGAGCCCCGAGGTCTACGAAATCTTCGAGACCACCGGGTTCACGCAGCTCTTCGACGTCAAAAAACGCCTTCGCAGCATAGACATTGACGGCTGCGAGGTGATCGGACGGGGCTTCTACGGCACCGTCTACCGCATTGATATAGACACCATCGTCAAGGTATACAACACGCCCGACGCCGTCTCCATGATCGAGAACGAGCAAAAGATGGCCAAGCTGGCGTTCCTGAACGGCATCCCCACGGCCATATCGTACGACACCGTAAAAGTCGGCGATTCATACGGCTCCGTCTTCGAGCTGCTCCGCTCGGAGACCTTCAACGACCTCATCAAAAAGGACGACTGCGACCTAGAAAAAGTCACCACCGAATACGTGGAGTTCCTAAAGCAGGTGCATTCGATAGACCTGGGCGACGTCGATCTCCCCCGGGCCAAAGACATCTACCTTAATTATGTAGAGTTCGACCGCCCATACCTCACCGGGGAGCAATACGACCGCCTCAGGGAGCTATTGACCGCCCTTCCCGATGAAAACCACCTGGTACACGGCGACTTCCAGATGAAAAACGTCATGCTCTCAGACGGGGAGCCCATGCTCATCGACATGGACACATTGAGCGCCGGGGCGCCCGTATTCGACCTGGGCCCACTCTACGCCACCTACCGTCTCTTCGGCGAGGACGAGCCGGAAAACAGCATGAACTTCCTGGGAATAAGCGAGGAGACGACCGCCTTTATCTGGGATAAGATCATGGATGTATACTTCGGCGCCGACCATCCGGCGCTCGAAGAAATCACCGATAAGATCAAGCTCGTGGCCAATCTGCGCTTTCTCTACGTGGTCACCGCGACAGAGCTTAAGGACTCGGAGCTCGGACAGACCAGGATAAGGCACGCGCTCGAACACATCGACGAACTTCTTTCAAAGGTATCAACTCTGGAGTTTTAATCCCGACGCTCCCATAAAAATATGTATCAAAAAACAGGGTCGGCATCACGCCGACCCTGCTCTGTTTTAAATTCGATTTTCTATGCACATTATACGAATCTCGAAACCTCGTCCTGAAGCTTGTTGATTCCGTCGAGGTCAGCGTCTGCGCCTTCCTTAATGGTATTCATAGAATCTACCAGCACATTGACGTTATCCGTAGCCTCTGTCACTCCTGTGGTGCACTCGCCGATAGTATTGGTAACGACTCTGAGAGAATCTGTCACGCTGCCGATAGCATCGCGAAGCTCATCCATGCTGTCATTGTACTCGCCGATGATGTGCTCCATACTCTCCGCGTCAGAGTAGTATGCATCAGCCACTTCCTCAAAGCCGGTGTAGTCCGTCATAATGCTTCCCGTAACCAGCTCCATCATGTCGTTGGATGCCCTGGTGAGGTCGTTTACGCTGCCGACCACGCCGCTGGAAATCTCCTGGATGTTATTGGCGGTCTCGCGGGAATTGTCGGCGAGTACCCTGATTTCCTCGGCAACCACCGCGAAGCCCTTTCCGGCCTCTCCGGCCCTGGCCGCCTCGATAGAGGCGTTGAGCGCGAGGAGATTCGTCTGTCCGGCGATTTCGAGGATGTCGTTGGTGAGGTTCGTGATCTCATCAACCTTGCGGGATGCAGCAATCGCCTCCTCGAGGCTCTTCTGCTTCTCATCCATGCTTGCAACTATCGAATTCTTGCTGGCAATGGTGCTCTCCTTGATATCGGACGCACGGTTCTTAATCTCGTTAACCAACTGACTTCCACGCTCCGACTCCTCGGAAACGTGACCCACGGTCTCCATTACCCTGTCGGCATCGCCCGCGATGGACTGGGCGGATCCTGCCACCTCTTCCATGGAGGCGGAAAGCTCCTCCATTACCGCCGAGATATTCATCGAGGACTCGGACGCCCCGACGATGACGGTATTGGTATTGGTTGCGGTACTCTGTACCTGACCGGAAGTATCCCTGACGGTTCCGATTACGCCATTCAGGGTAGCAATAAACGAGTTCAGGCTGCTCACCAGCTGACCGGTCTCGTCGTTGGAAACGACGGTGATTTCGGTGGTAAGATCTCCGTGGCCGGAGTGAACATCGTCGATGAGCTTGGTAACTTCCTTAGTAGCCATCTTCATGGGCTTGGCGATGGACCTGCCCGCGAAGAAGAGCACCGCAAGTCCGAGAATAAAGCAGATGACTCCAACGGTCACGGCCCTCACGATGAGCGCCCTGGTGTCGGACTCGAACTTACTCGCCTCTACGGAAACCTCGCAAACGAAGTTATCGCTCTT
>JAILAS010000027.1 GCA_024681495.1 Eubacterium sp.
GTGTGATTTTATGTGCAGCAATGTTGTGGTGGTTTTTTCATAATGAGGATTGAAAGGAGAAGATATGACAGCAACAGTTTTTTGTGTATTGTGGGCCTGCCTGTCCCTGCTCACGGGATTGGTTACTCAGGCGATTAAGAATTTCATTGATAACTATGATGAAGAGTTCCCTAGTAATATCGTGGCTCTTGTAGTGGCGCTTGTACTGGGAATTACGGTCACCGCTCTGTACTATTTGCAGACCGGGGTTGATTTTACTCCCCTGAATATTATTTACCTGTTCGTAATGGGGTTCCTGAATTGGATCGGCGCTTCAGTAGGATATGACAAGGTTAAGGAAGCTCTTTCGACATTGGTAACTGTAGAGGGCGATGATAATGATGATGAGGAGGAAGAAGATGGCGAAGAGTGTAACGAGTAATTGTTTGAATATGATAAAGAAGTTTGAGGGGTGCAAAACCAAAGCCTACCAGGATTCGGTTGGTGTGTGGACTATTGGATATGGTACCACTAACGCTGACAAGGATCTTACCGGTCTTACTGTCAAGGCCGGAGTAACGATTACTAAGGCCCAGGCGCTTGAGTTTCTGGAGAAGACGATTCCTAAGAAGTACCTTCCCAGGGTTCTCAAGTATGATGACAAGTATCACTTCAATCAGAACCAGCTGGACGCTTTAGTTTCGTTCGCGTATAATATCGGATCTATCGATGGCCTTACGGCCAAGGGGACAAGATCCATTAAGGAAATCAAAGCCAAAATTCCGGCCTATTGCAATGCAGATGGAGTCAAGCTCACCGGACTTGTTAGGCGCCGAAAAGCTGAACAGAAGCTTTTCGCCAAGAAGCTTTACAGGAAGATAAAGCGTGAGAAGGGCGGCACGATCCGGGAGGAGGCTTCTAAGACCTCTAACAAGGTAGCCACGATCAAAAGCGGCAAGAAGGTGCGCGTGCTTCGAGAGAAGAAGGGCTCCGATGGAAAGATGTGGCTGAAGGTAAAGAAGGGTAACTATAAAGGCTGGATGAAGAAAGCCGTCACAAAGGCGTGCTAAGAGCATAATGTCCCCGTCACGTCCCCATAAACGAGCGCAAAGCGCTATTTTATGGGAAAGAAACCCCGACTTTTAATCAGGTTGTCCGGGGTTCAAATCCCCGATGGCTCAGGTAAAATTTAGGCGGACGACCTTGCGCGCGGGGTTTCCGCTATTTTTGCACCCTTCTTTAAGTTCGCCCGGGAGGCGCGGACGCAGGGAAAATCCGACTCGTTCGGAGTCTGTTCGGTTATGTGAAAAAAGGGATTGCATTTCACCGAACATAGGAATACAATAGGTTGACTCGTGAGATTGATGATAAACAGTCAAGTTTATGATTGGGTCTGCGGAATTGCAATTGGCTGCATAAAGGTCTATAATCAGACGTTGTAGCTGATAACGGAAAGGAAGTGATAATCACGGGCGATTTTTCAGAAAAGCTCATGGAAGAGCTGAACTGTGAAACCGTGTTTACGATACCGATATTCGGCGGAATAGGAATATCCGAGGCGGTTGTCGTTACCTGGATTGTAATGGCGATACTGGTTGCTTTGGCTATACCTTTGGGGAGAAATCTTACGATTACGAACTGCAGCAGGAAGCAGCTTCTTCTGGAAGCGTTCTTCGGCTGGTTAGACGACTTTTTCACAGGGCTTGTGGGTGAGAACGGGAGATGCTATGTTCCCTATCTCATGACAGTCATCATCTACATTGGCTTTGCAAATGTCATCGGCATTTTCGGCATGAAATCTCCTACCAAGGATGTACGCATTACTGCGGCGTTGGCCATTATGAGTATCATCCTGGTTCAGGTAGCCGGCATTAGGGCACGAGGTGTCAAAGGTTGGTTAAAGAGTTTTGCGGAGCCTGTCTTTATTGTAGCCCCCATAAACGTTTTGGAACTGGTAATTAAACCTTTGTCGCTGTGTATGCGACTCTTTGGTAACGTGCTCGGAGCATACATCATCATGGAGATGATTGAGCTCGTGGTTCCGGTGATAATTCCGACTATATTCAGTTTGTATTTCGATTTCTTCGACGGTTTCATACAGGCATATGTATTTTGTTTCCTTACCGCTCTCTATATAAGGGAGTCGATAGGGGACGAGTAGGACTCGCGGCGGCGCGCCTGCCGCGGACAAAGATGACAGCTATTTAACTAACAGTTATATTTTCTAAACAGAAAGGACCGCGACTATCGCGGAAAGGTGAGAAAAATGACAGCACTCGCAGCGGCTATTGCCGCATTCACAGGAATCGGAGCAGGTATCGGTATTGCTTACGCAACATCGAAGGCAGTTGATGCCACGGCCCGCCAGCCTGAGGCTTCCAGCAAGATCATGACCGTTCTTCTTCTGGGTGCAGCGCTTGCGGAGGCGACGGCAATCTACGGTTTCGTAATTGGTCTTCTTATCATCCTTAACATGGGTTAATGAAGATTTCCGGCCGGGGTGTAATCCCCGGCGGATGGAGGTTTTTATATGCTTACACTTGAAGCATCGAACATAATTATTACAATAATAAATCTCCTGGTGCTCTATGTGCTGATGAGAAAGTTCCTTATCAATCCCGTCAGGAATATCATGGAACAGCGCCGTCAGCTCATAGAGGGTACCATGGAGGAGGCACGCGCGGCCAAAGAGGGCGCCCTCGAGATGAAAAAAGACTACGAGGGGAAACTCGCCTCTGCCGACACCGAGGCCAGGGCTATTGTGGCCGAGGCCAGGGATAAGGCTAC
The DNA here is from genome assembly GCA_024681495.1 of Eubacterium sp. Lineage (GTDB taxonomy): Bacteria > Bacillota > Clostridia > Lachnospirales > Lachnospiraceae > RUG14243. The sequence continues at coordinate 2,767 of JAILAS010000027.1, forward strand.
CGCTGAGTACGATAAGCGCATTGCCGCCTGCGAGGCGGACATCGAGCGCAGGCGCGTTGAGGCCAAGGAGAGGATGGATTCCGAGTGGGATCAGACCAAGAGGGCCATCCGTTCCGAGGTGGCTTCCGTGGCCATGGCTGCGGCGGTTAAGGTAATGGGCGAGAAGAACACGGCGTTTATGGATGAGGAGGCGTATAACGCATTCCTCGGAGAGATGGGTGAGACCGGTGAAACAACGGCAGGTTAATTACGCAGTGGCCGCCTATGAGCTGGGGATACCCTACGCCGCATTGTGCGAGGCCCGCGATATAATTGAAGATTCTCCGGAGCTTCATGCCCTGATGTCGGACCGTTCCGTGTGCGGCAGAGACAAGGAGGCCGTGATCGGCAGGATTGCCGACCGCATGGGAGCTGAGGACAGCCTTAAGAATTTCCTCATGTACCTGTGCAGATATAACGATATCTACAGCCTTCCCAACATCTGCAAGGCATACGACGCTCACGCCGCCCGGTGCGAGGACGTTTTGAACGCCACGCTCTTTTGCGTCAATCCGCCCAACGACGAGCAGGTCGAGAGGTTTAAGTCCTTCCTGCGCACGAAGACACAGAGGGAGAAGGTGAATATCAACATCGAGATTCACCCCGACCTCATCGGCGGTTTCGTGCTCCAGGCGGGTGACATAACATACGACAGAAGCATCAGGGGCGCGGTGCTCCAGATGAAGGAAACTCTGGGTTAGAGGCCATATGAAGTGGCCCTGAAGGAGATATATTAATGGCAACTATAAATTCAAATGAGATCATCTCAATCATAAAGGAAGAGATAGCCGACTTCAACGTGGATAAGTCCGAGAGAGAGACCGGCACGGTCATCTGGGTGGGCGACGGTATCGCCAACCTCTACGGCATGGAGCACGTAATGTACGGCGAGATCGTGGTTTTCGATAACGGCGTAAAGGGCATGGTCCAGAACATTCTCGAGGACCAGGTCGGCTGCATTCTCTTCGGAAGCGACACGGGCATTCACGAGGGTTCCCACGCCAGGAGGACCGGCAAGAGGGCGGGCGTTCCCGTTTCCGACGCGCTCCTCGGCAGGGTGGTAAACTCCCTGGGCGAGCCCGTGGACGGCAAAGGCGAGATAGAGGCCGACGAGTACCGTCCCGTCGAGGAGCCCGCTCCCGGCATCATTGACAGGCAGCCGGTGGCAGAGCCTATGGAGACAGGTATTCTCTCCATAGACTCCATGTTCCCCATCGGACGCGGACAAAGAGAGCTTATCATCGGCGACCGCCAGACCGGAAAGACGTCCATCGCCATGGACACCATCATGAACCAGAAGGGCAAGGACGTAATCTGCGTCTACGTTGCCATCGGCCAGAAGGCTTCCAGCGTGGCGCGCATCGTATCTTCCCTTAAGAAGCACGACGCGATGAGCTACACCATTGTGGTCACATCCACGGCGTCCGATCCGGCTCCGCTGCAGTACATTGCTCCCTACTCGGGCACGGCTATGGCCGAGTACTTCATGCACAAGGGTAAGGACGTGCTTATCGTTTACGACGATCTTTCCAAGCACGCGGTGGCATACAGGGCCATATCGCTCCTTCTGGAGCGCTCGCCCGGACGTGAGGCGTATCCCGGAGACGTATTTTACCTGCATTCGAGACTGCTCGAGAGATCCAGCCGTCTGTCCGATGAGCTCGGAGGAGGCTCCATCACGGCGCTTCCCATCATTGAGACCCAGGACGGAGACGTTTCGGCATACATTCCCACGAACGTCATTTCCATCACCGACGGCCAGATCTTCCTCGAGTCGGACCTGTT
>JAILAS010000044.1 GCA_024681495.1 Eubacterium sp.
TGCGATAGTAGTACAGTTGGTAGTACGCCACCTTGCCAAGGTGGAGGTCGCGAGTTCGAGTCTCGTCTATCGCTCGCTAAGTTAGGTCGTCAAAACCGACAGGGTTTGACGGCCTCTTTTGTTATATCAAAGACTAAAGGAAGACCGAATAATGATTAATCTCAGACAGACTCTTGTTAAGTTTTATGTCATAGTTACCCTGCTGTTCATGCCGCTCTACTACGAGAACGGCTATTTCAACACTCTCGATGCGAAGAGCCACATATTCTGGGTCGCCAGCGGCATCGTCATCGCCGTGACCATCATAATCGCAGTGCTGGAGATTCTCGTCGAGAAGAGGACTCCCGGGCCCGTGCTCGCAGAGAAGGGCCGGTTTTCCGTCATGGACGGAGCCATCCTCTCGTTCGGCATCGTGGCGCTCGTGTCCTGCGTCCTCAGCGACTATAAGGTTTATGCATTCACGGGCAGCCAGGGATGGAACATCGGCGGCTGGACGATCATCGCCCTGGTATTCACGTATTTCTTCGTATCCAGAAACTACACCTTTGAGAAGGACCTGTGGGTTTACAGCACCATTGCGTGCGCGTGCCTCTATGTGCTCGGACTCCTGAACGGCCTGGGTGTGGATCCCCTCGGACTCCACGCGAAGCTCGCCGACTCCGAGATGTTTGAGTACATAGCCACCATAGGAAACATAAACAGCTACTCGGGCTACCTCTCGTTGAGCCTGCCCCTCCTTTCGATGGTGGCCATCATCGACGAGCGCAGGTGGCTTAGGAACACGCTCTACGTGGTTCTCTTCTTCGGATACACGAACCTCTTCACCAACAACAGCGCCGGTGGATTCCTCGGCGTCGGCGTGGGATTCTGTTTCCTGATCTACTACTGCCTGAAGGACCCCTCGAAGTACAGGAGGCTCCTTACTCTCGGCCTCATATTCTCGGCCTCCTGCCTCCTTATGGAGCTGGCGGTGAAGTTTTGGCCCATCGAGATGGTGGAGCTCTCCGACGTTTCGCTCGTTCTTACCGATAAGCTCCTCTTCGTGCCGATTGCCGTCGTGTGCGGAGTGCTGCTTCTGGTTGACATAAAAAAGCATGAGATATTCACGGAAAGGTTTGCGAGCATCGTAAGCAAGATTTTCGCGGCCATCGTCATTGTCGCCGTAATCGCGGCCGTGGCATATACCGCCACCCACTTCAGCGGCAAGTGGGGCACCAAGCGCGGATGGATCTGGGGCTTTGCGGTCTCCGTATTTTCGGCCGGATCGATCAGGGAGAAGCTCTTCGGAGTGGGCCCCGACTGCTTCGGCATTCCCGTCATGGACATGTTCGAGGAATTCATAAACGAGCACTGGGGAAAGAGAATCGCCAACGCGCACAACGAGTTCATGCAGTACCTGGTGACCACCGGCATCTTCGGGCTGGCGTCGTATTGCATGATGTGGATCACCTCCTTCGTGGAATATGTGAAGCGCATCTCGTGGAGAGACGAGAAGGCCCCGTTTTTCTTCGCGATAATGGGATACATGGGACAGGCCATCGTAAACAACCCTCAGGCCCTCAATATGGCGACGCTGTTCCTCTTCTTCGGAATTTACAGGTCGTTCGACCTGCCGCACGAGGACCCGGCCATAATAGTGGACGACACCCCGTCCAAGGGTAAGAAGAAGTCGAAAAAGAAGTCGGGCAAGAGGCGCTGATATGAACACCAAAGAGGCGCTTCTAAGGACCCTTGAGGAGAACAAGGGCGAATACATCTCCGGCGAGAGCCTGGCGAGCCGACTGTCGGTGAGCCGTAACGCTGTCTGGAAGGCTGCACGGGCGCTCAGGGAGGACGGCTACGACATAGAGTCGGTCTCGCGGAAGGGGTATAGGCTCGTGGAGAGCACGGACATATTGTCGGCCCCGGGGATAGAGGCGTTTACGTCTCCGATTAGCCTGGAGGTCTTTGACTCCATAGACTCCACCAACGAGGAGCTTAAGAGGAAGGCCCTGTCGGGTGCACCGCACGGCGCGCTGGTCGTGGCGAATCAGCAGACCGCAGGGAAGGGCAGGCGCGGGCGCCCGTTCTACTCGCCCTCGGACACGGGGCTGTATATGAGCGTGCTGCTTCGACTCGACCTCGACTTTTCCGAGAGCGTGCTCATCACCACGGCGTCGTCTGTCGCGGTGGCGAGGGCCATAGAGAAGGTGTGCGGCGTCTCGACCGGCATCAAATGGGTGAACGACATCTACATGAACGGCAGGAAGGTATGCGGCATACTGTCCGAGGCCGTGACGGATATAGAGTCGGGATCCATCGACAGCATCGTCGTCGGAATCGGCGTCAACGTGAGCACGGGTGACTTCCCCGGGGACTTCAGCGAGAGGGCTTCGTCCATCTTCGGGGACGGCCGTACACACAGCGTGAGAAACAGATTGGCGGCCGCCATCTACGATGAGCTCATGGAGGTGGCAAACGCCCTTCCGGACAAGGAGTTTCTGGAGGAGTACCGCCGCAGGTCCGTGGTTTTGGGAAAGCGGATCCGCTACTCGAAGGGGAATGATTTCCTCGAGGGAGAGGCGGTTGATATAGACGCGGGAGGAGGCCTTGTGGTGGAATCAGACACCGAGGGGCGCATCACCCTTTCGACGGGAGAAATCACCATCAGAGGGGACTTCTGACAGGAGGAGCAATGTACAACGAGCTTTTACACATAGGGCCGGTCACCGTATACGGATATGGCCTCATGATTGCCATAGGAATAATAGCGGCTTATTTTACGGCCGAGTACAGGTCGAAGAAGATGGGGCTCGATGCCGATAAGATATTCGGGCTGACCATCTGGTGCGTCATTTCGGGGTACATCGGCTCGAAGGTGCTGTACTGCATCACGGTGCTCGACGAGCTTATCGCCAATCCGGAGAACATACTGAGCGACCTCTCGAACGGATGGGTCGTCTACGGCGGGATTCTGGGCGGCATCCTCGGTGCCGTCATATACTGCAGGGTGAGGAAGATGGACTTCATCGCGTACTTCGACATGGCGATGCCATCGGTGGCGCTGGCGCAGGGCTTCGGGCGAATCGGGTGCTTTCTGGCGGGCTGCTGCTACGGCGCGCAGACCGACTTCCCGGTCGCGGTGACTTTTCACAATTCGGAATTTGCGCCCAACAATGTGGCGCTCATCCCCACACAGCTCTACTCGAGCGCGTTCAACTTCGCGAACTTTTTCGTGCTGATACTCATCGCGAAGAGGACGAAGAGGCGCGGGCTGGTCGGAGGGCTCTACCTCGTGTTCTACAGCGTCGGACGATTCGTGATAGAGTTCTTCCGCGGCGATCTCGAGCGCGGCAGCGTGGGAGCGCTTTCCACGTCGCAGTTCATATCGCTATTTATTCTGGCAGCAGGACTGATAGTAATTTTCATGGGAGGAAGACGCAATGATCCTTCAGGCGAAGAATCTGTCTAAATCATTCGGGAGTGACACCATCCTTAAGGATGTTTCCTTTCACATAGAAGAAAACGAAAAGGCGGCGATTATCGGCATAAACGGTGCCGGTAAATCGACGCTTTTTAAGATAATCGCAGGGGCCGAGTCCGCGGACGACGGCGTGATAACCATATCCAGGGGCGTAAGGTGCGGATTCCTGGCGCAGGTGGTAGACGAGAACTTCGACGGTACCATCTACGAGGAGGTGATCTGCGCGCGGCCCGACATCCTCGAGGACGAGGAGAGCCTGCGCGACATGGAACGCAGGATGGACACGGAGACCGGAAAGGCGCTCGACGACCTTATCATGGAGTACCACGAGAAGGCGCGCGAGTACGAGGAGAAGGGCGGCCCGTCATACAGGAGCGAGGCTGTGGGTATCCTGAAGGGACTCGGCTACACGCAGGACGACTTCGACAGGCCCTTAGCCGAGCTCTCGGGAGGTCAGAAGACCCGCGTGGCGCTCGGCAGGCTCCTGCTCTCGAAGCCGGATATCCTGCTCCTCGACGAGCCCACCAACCACCTGGACATAGAGTCGGTGGAGTGGCTCGAGGGCTACATCCGCGGCTACTCGGGGGCCGTGCTCATCATCGCCCACGACAGGTACTTCCTCGACAGGACTGTCACGAAGATAGTCGAGATAGAGCGAGGCGTGGCCACGATGTTCGAGGGTAATTACACCGAGTATTCCCGTAAGAAGGAGGTGCTGCGCGTCGCACAGAGGAACGCGTACCTAAAGCAGCAGTCCCAGATCGAGCACGAGGAGAAGGTAATCGCGAAGCTTCGCCAGTTCAACAGGGAGAAGTCCATAAAGCGCGCTGACTCGCGTCAGAAGAAGCTCGACAAGATGGAGGTCCTCGATAAGCCCGTCGAGGAGAACAGCCGGATGAAGCTGACTTTAGAGCCCCGCGTAGAGAGCGGCAAGGACGTGCTGACGGTGGAGGGACTATCCAAGTCATACGATGGCAGACGGATTTTCTCCGACCTCTCGTTCGACATCCGCCGCGGCGAGCGCGTGGCGCTGATAGGCGAAAACGGTGCCGGTAAGACTACAGTGCTAAAGATATTATGTAAACTAGAGTCGGCGGACGCCGGAGATCTCAGGACCGGCGCCAAGGTCAAGATCGGATACTACGATCAGGAGCACCAGAGGCTCACGCCCGAGAACACCCTGACCGATGAGCTACCCGACGCATACCCCGACCTGACCGTGACCAACATAAGGGACACGCTGGCCGCCTTCCTCTTCACCGGCGACGACGCCTTCAAGCGCGTGAAGGACCTGAGCGGAGGCGAGCGCGGCAGGCTCTCCATGGCCAAACTCATGCTCTCGGGCGCGAACTTCCTAGTCCTCGACGAGCCCACCAACCACCTGGACATGATCTCCGAGGAGATCCTCGAGGAGGTGCTGCGCGACTACACCGGCACCGTCTTCTTCGTATCGCACGACAGGTACTTCATAAACCGCGTCGCCACGAGGATAATCCGCCTCGACGGAAACGGCCTCACGGTCTACCACGGCGACTACGACTACTACGTGGAAAAGCGAGCACAGCTCGAGGAAGCGGGAGTGCTTAAGCCGGGCGCTAAGAGTAATGCGGCGCCGTCCGGGACAGGCCCGGCCGGCCATCCGGCCACCCCGGGCGCATCTGCGGCCGGTGCGGGCACGTCAGGCTCATCGGACTCCGGCGACAGCGCCATGGACGCAAAGGAGGCCCGGAAGGCCGCCAAGGCCAGGGAGGCCGAGCAGCGCCGTCACGATAAGGCGGTGGCCGAGGTCGAGGAGAGAATAGCCGTCCTCGAGGAGGAGAAGGGAAAACTCGAGGAGAGGCTGAACGATCCGGAGATTGCGACCGTGAGCGCCAAGCTCAACGAGGTGGTATCCGAGCTGGGCAGGGTCACCGAAGAACTCGAAGGTCTGTACGAAAAGTGGGAGGAACTCGAAGGTTGAAAAAACGAACCGCGAAGATAATGGAGCTTTTCGACGAAAACCTGGGCACGCAGTTTCCCTGCGGGCTGGAGTACAGCACGCCCTATCAGCTGCTCTTCGCCACGATCATGAGCGCGCAGTGCACGGATAAGCGCGTGAACATCGTGACGAGGGACCTCTTCGTGAAGTATCCTACGCTGGAGTCCTTTGCGGGAGCGAGCCTCGAGGAACTCGAGGAGGACATAAGGACGACCGGGTTTTACCACAACAAGGCGAAGAACATCATTGCATCGGCGCGCATCCTGCTGGCCGAGTACGGTGGCGAGGTTCCGTCGGACATAGACGAGCTGACGGCGCTCCCCGGCGTGGGCCGGAAGACCGCCAATGTGGTCCGCGGTAACGTATACGATATCCCCAGTGTGGTGGTGGACACGCACGTAAAGCGCGTCTCGCGCAGGCTGGGTCTCACCAAATCGGAGGACCCCGTGGTCATAGAAAAGGACCTTATGAAGGAGTACCCGGAGGACCATTGGATACTCATAAACCACCAGTTCATGGAGTTCGGGCGGAATATGTGCACCGCGCGCGCGCCGAAGTGCGAGCGCTGCTTCGCCCGCGAATATTGCAAAAACGGAAAATGATGCCGGTTCTCTCCGGCTTGTAAAAAACCTCTGTACGTGTAAAAATACGTGTAGAGGTTTTTGTATAATTATTATCTTTAAGAGGTGTGACGCTATGGGTAAGACAGAAATTATAAACGCGGCGTGCAGAGGATGCCACGGCGGTTGCATGCATTTTTTGCACGTGGAGGACGGTAAGGTCGTAAAGGTCGTGCCGGATAAGAACGCACCCCTGAACCGGGGGCGAGCCTGCGTTAAGGGAATGAGCATAATCGAGCAGATGTACCATCCCGACAGGATCATCCACCCCATGAAGAGGGTGGGCGAAAAGAGGAGCGGCAGGTGGGAGCAGATAAGCTGGGACGAGGCTTACTCCACCATCGCCGAAAAGGTCACATCGCTTCAGGATAAATACGGGAAGGAGTGCATCGCGCTCACGACGGGTACGGGCAGGCACCACCTCCCGCAGTACTGGCGGTTCGCCAACGTACTGGGCACCCCCAACGCGACGTCCTCCGGGGCGCTGATCTGCCTGGGGCCCAGGATGAACGCCGGCATGTTTACGGCCGGTGTGTTCGCGGGAGTGGACTACTACGGCGACGTGAAGCCCGCCGGAATCATCGTCTGGGGCGCCAATCCCGCCATCTCCGGCGCAGACGGCGAGCTCCAGTGGTACATAAAGGACGCGGCGAAAAACGGCACGCCCCTCATCGTCATTGACCCCAAGCCCAACGAGCTCACGAAGAACGCGGCCGTATGGCTGAAGGTCAAGCCCGGCACGGACGGGGCGCTGGCCCTGGGGATCATAAACGTCCTCATATCCGAGGGTCTGTGCGACGCCGACTTCGTCGACCATTACTGCGTGGGCTTCGAGGAGCTTAAGGAGCGGGCCGCCGAGTACGATCTCGATACCGTCGAGCGCATCACCTGGGTGCCCAAAGAGGACATATTGAAGGCCGCGCGCCTCATCGGCACGCTCAAACCGCTCAGCCTCGAGTGGGGCACGGCCATCGAACAGACGGAAAACTCGTTCCAGACCTGCAGGGCCATCTACATGATCCCCGCCCTGACGGGCAATTGGGACGTGCCCGGGGGATTCGTGGCCAGCAAGGAGATCGCGCCCACGGCCGACCCGATGTTCGGCGCCTTATCGAAGGAGCAGGGCGATAAGATAATAAGCGCAGGGTTCCCGCTGAACGACGGCACCATGAGCCCGAAGATGTTCGCTCATCCCTACGACACCTTCGACGCGATGAAGACCGGAAAGCCCTATAAGATAAGGGGGCTCTTCTCCCACGCCAACAATTCCCTCCTGTCCATGGCCGACTCGAAGCACGTCTTCGAGTGCCTGAAGGAGATAGAGTTCTTCGTGTACATGGACTTCTTCATGACGCCCACTGCCGAGTTCGCGGATATCGTGCTCCCGGCCGCGCTCTGGGGCGAGATAGACTCCGTGTTCTGCATGCCCGAGTTCGCCGAGGAGGCGCTGCTCACCATGAGGAAGGCCGTGACCGTCGGCGAGTGCAAGTCCGACGAGGAGTTCTTCATGGAGCTGTGCCGGAGGATGGGGCTCGACTACGGCGCATCCTCCCAGGAGGAGATTTTAAACGGCATGCTAGAGGAGATGGGGCGAAGATACCCCGAGTATGCGGGTGTTGACTTCGAGAAGCTAAAGACCATGGACTACATCGTTCCGAAGAGGCGCTACTACAGATATAAGGAGGAGGGGTTCAAGACTCCCTCCGGTAAGTTCGAGCTCTACTGCGAGAGGCTTAAGGCGGGCGGGGCGGACCCCGTTCCGTGTTACAATGACGCTCCCGTGGAGCTTACTGAGGAGCACCCTCTGGTAATGACCACCGGGGCCAGGATTCAGCAGTACTTCGTGTCCAACAACAGGCAGATAAAGTCGCTTAGGAAGCAGGCGCCGTTCCCGCTCGTCACCATGCACCCTGCCACGGGAGCGCGGTACGGGATAAAGGAGGGCGACTGGGTCTGGATTGAGACGGAAAAGGGAAGGATAACCCAGAAGGCGGAGTTCACCGAGGAAATGGACGAGCGCGTGATAAACGCCCAGATGGGCTGGTGGTATCCCGAGGCCGGCGCGCCTGACTACGGCTGGGACGAGTCGAACGTAAACGTCCTTACGTACGGAAACGGCAGGCGTGATTCCTTCAGTGGCGCATACAGGATGAGAGGCATCGCGTGCAGGATTTATCCGAACGAAAACTGCCGCATAGAGGAAAGATATTATAACTGGATAGACGAGTAAACACGAACGTGTATACATTGCGAATAAAGCCCCCCGAAACTTGTCACGAGCGAGCTGATATGGTAAAATACCTAGCTAAGCGTGCAGGTTTCGGAGGGCCTTTTTTCTTTAGCGGAAGCGAGGCTGTTACGACTCCTCGAGCTCCCGTATAATGGAGTCCTTCATAAGGGAATTGAGGTTCTCGGCATTGTACTTAAGCTGCTGGAAGCGGAACTGATCGTCCGCCTCGCGGTAGTACTTTCCCAGGAGCAGGTAGGTCTGCTTTATGTCGGACCCTGTTTCCACGGCATACTCGGCCAGAGTCTTCGCCTCACCGGTATAACCCAGGTCATCGAGGCGCAGGGCCAGTCGGTTGAGAGTGGTTGTCAGAATCGTGAAGTTCTCGTCGCAGCGCGAGAGGAAATCGAGATTGGCGGCGCCGTATTGGAGCTTCAGGTCGGTGTTGGTCAGCCCGGTGAGGTTTTTCACCTTCTTCTCGGCGATGGCCTCGATGATGCGGGCGCACTCCTCGGCATCTTCGTCCCCGGCCGGATTCTCATCTGTGACGGTGGCGTGCAGGGGCAGCTCGTCGCAGGGCACTTCCAGGTACTCCAGTGTGGATACGTCCACGGCGCGGGTGGCGTTGGCTTCGCTCTCGCGGATCCAGAATTCCTGGGCGGTCTCCCGGTCGGTCTTGTCGATCTTCCTTACCTTGAAGCGCAGGATGAGCGCTCCTGTGATGATGATTATGGCCAGCGGGAATACGGGCACCTGAAAGCCTTCGAAGTAATTTTGCAAGTATTGTAAGGACATGGTTTTCCTTTCGATATAAATATCCCTTCGGGGAAGGAATGAGGTAGTTATTATGTGGAGAAATTCTAAAAGAAATCGCATTATTGCAGGCGCAATCGTGATTGTCCTGGTGGCATGCATGGTCGTGACATTTGTAGTGGCTGCTATGCTGGGCAGCGTATAGACCGATGAGATAATACCCGCTGTTTGCGTAGGACACTTTTATTGAAAGAAGTGAGGTAATGTAGTAATATCTTATCGGAAATTGCCCCGGCGATTTCTTTAAAGATATTATCACATTACAAATAGGACTTCAATCGGGCGAAAGAGCCCTGAAAGGAATAAGATGAAGCTTATCAGTAGAATCGGATTGGGCACAGTCGGCATGGTCGCTGCCGCACTGGTTTTCACAGCCTCTTCCACAGGAGTTATGGCGACTGAGACTCAGCAGAGCGAACAGGCTATCATAAACAACGTATCAATAGGAGACGTCGATGTCTCGGGGCTTACCGCCGGAGAGGCGGCCGAGGCAGTGGAGGCGTACGTAGAGGAGCTCACCGAGGGCACGACCGTACTGGTCGGAGACATCGGGGAGCTGGAGGTGGATAACACCGACTTCGGACTCTCCTGGGAGAACGAGGACGTCGTGGACGAGGCACTGGCCGTCGGACACTGCGGCAATCTGCTCTCTCGATATAAGGAAAATAAGGACGCCGAAAACGGCGGCATCACCCTGGATCTGGGTATCTCCGTGGATGAGGAGCTTACGAGCGCCATCTTCGAGGAGAACGAGTCAGACCTGGAGACCACGCCCGTGGAGAACACCCTCACCCGTGAGAACGGCGAGTTCGTCGTTGTCGAGGGAACAGACGGCGTGGAGATAAACGTGGATGAGTCCATCGCGGCCATAGAGGAGTTCTTCGACAACGGATGGAAGAGCGACGCCAACGAGATTACTCTCGTATGCGACACCGTATCTCCCTCTGTTTCCGTAGAGGAGCTCGAGAAGGTGCAGGACCTTCTGGGAAGCTACTCGACTAACTTCTCGTCCTCGTCCTCATCACGAGCCACCAATGTGGCCAACGGCGCCAGCAAGATAAACGGCACCGTGCTCATGCCCGGCGAGCAGTTCTCCGTATACGATACGGTGAGCCCCTTCGACGAGGAGAACGGCTACCAGCTCGCGGGAACTTATGTAAACGGAACCGTGGAGGAGTCCTTCGGCGGCGGTATCTGCCAGGTTTCTTCCACCCTCTATAATGCGGTGCTCGAGTCCGAGCTTCAGGTAGACGAGAGATACAACCACTCGATGATTGTGACCTACGTCGATCCCTCGCGTGACGCGGCCATTGCCGGCACGTATAAGGACTTCAAGTTCACCAACGACACCGATGCGCCTGTCTATATAGAAGGATACACTTCCGGCGGCATCATCTACTTCAACGTCTACGGACAGGATACCAGGGACTCCGATCGCACCGTGGAATACGTCAGCGAGACGCTCTCCACCACCGAGTGCGAGGACGATTACGTGGCCAGCAGCTCCGTGGCGTTTGGTACCATCACGAGGACCGAGTCCGGACACACCGGATACACGGCATGCCTGTGGAAGGTCGTCTACGAGAACGGCACCGAGGTCAGCAGGGAGAAGGTAAACTCCAGTACATATAAGATGACCCATAACGTGTACACCGTTGGCACTAAGACCAGCAATAAAAAGGCCGCCTCCGCGCTTAAGAGCGCTATATCGTCGGGCGACCTCAGCAAGATAAAGAGCGTCATCTCCAAGTATCAGAACGCGGATGACGAGGACGATGACGACTCATCATCCAAGAAGGACGACGATGACGACGACTCATCGTCCAATAGCGACAGTTCGTCCGAGACGGACAGCTCCTCGGAGAGCAACGACGACTCGTCAGACTCGAGCGACTCGAGTGACTCGAGCGATTCCAGCGATTCGACCGATTCGTCGGACAGCCAGTGACGCAGGGTTTCTCATGAAAGGCGGAGATACTCTCGTAATAACAAACTACATCGCACTGGAGGGGACCTCCCTTCTGGTGCGCGATAACAGGGAGCGCCTCGACGGGCGCTTTCCCCTGTATATGACGCAGAGAATCCTGGAGTTGGCCGGGGCCGCGGATACGGTCCGTTCGGCCGAAATTGCATCCTCGCTCGGCGCCTTCGTCCACTCCCTGGAGGGGGAGAGCTTCTTCAAGGGCCTGTGGCTCTCGCTGGAAGAGCTGGGCGTGGGACTCGAGGCCGACATGGAGGAGGTGCCCATACGCCAGGAGACAGTCGAGATTTCGGAGATTCTGGAGGCTGACCCGTACGAATTGCCGTCGGGTGGGAGCCTTCTGGTCTATACGTCGCGGGCCGCGGAGTTCATAGATCTCTGCGGGAAAGAGGGTATAAGAGCCACCGCGATAGGTTACACTACAGGTAAAAAAGCCAGAACATTGAGGAACGGGGATCACGTAAGATACCTCGACAAATGGAGGGAAAGACCATGAGAGAGAAATTGTTGTCCATCATCGAGAAGAACAGCCGTATGGATGTAAAGGAGCTGGCGATCGTCCTCGGGGTAGAGGAAGTGACAGTCCTTAATGAGCTGGCGGCGATGGAAGAGGAAGGCATCATCTGCGGATATCATACGATGATCGACTGGGATAAGATCGATTCCCAGAGGGTCATGGCCCTTATCGAAGTCAGGGTGACTCCCCAGAGGGGGCGCGGCTTCGAGCAGATTGCAGAGCGCATATATCAGTATCCCGAGGTTACCAGCACTTACCTCATGAGCGGTGGCTATGACTTCATGGTTACCATTGAGGGAAGGTCGCTCAAGGAGGTTTCCATGTTTGTTACCGAGAAGCTCTCCACCATCGAGGACGTTACCAGTACCGCCACGCACTTCATCCTTAAGAAGTACAAGGATCACGGCACGGTTATGAAAAAGAAGAAGAAGGACGAGAGAGAGACCGTAATTCTGTAATAGAGATTATAGATGCCGGGGAGACTGGTTGACATAATTCCACGCACTCCCGGTTTATGTGTGTATTGAAGAGAGGATTTGACCAATGCGAGATCCGTTATCTAAGAGAATAAAGACAGTACAGCCTTCGGGCATAAGGAAGTTCTTCGACCTGGTTTCGGAGATGACAGACGCCATTTCGCTGGGTGTCGGCGAGCCGGACTTCGACACGCCGTGGCACGTTCGCGACGAGGGCATTCACTCCCTTGACATCGGCCGCACGTTCTACACATCCAACGCCGGCCTTAAGGAGTTGAAGGAAGAGATTTGCAAGTATTTGGACCGCCACTACGATCTCAAGTACGACCCCGTTCACGAGACGCTCATTACTGTGGGCGGATCGGAGGCGATAGACATTGCGCTCCGCGCGATGCTCGACCCGGGCGATGAGGTGATAATACCCCAGCCGTCCTACGTTTCATATGAGCCCTGCACCATACTCGCGAACGGCACGCCGGTTATCATCGAGCTTAAGGAGGAGAACGAGTTCCGCCTGACCAAGGGAGAGCTCCTCGACGCCATAACAGATAAGACGAAGATCCTCGTTATGCCCTTCCCCAACAACCCCACCGGGGCCATCATGGAGAAGGAGGACCTCGAGGACATCGCGAAGGTCTGCATCGAGAAGGACATCTTCGTCCTGAGCGATGAGATCTATTCCGCGCTTACATATAAGGGTGACCACATCTCCATTGCTTCCCTGCCCGGGATGAAGGAGAGGACTGTGGTAATAAACGGCTTTTCCAAGTCGCACGCCATGACGGGATGGAGGCTGGGATACGCCTGCGCGCCGGCGCCCATCATCGCCGAGATGCTTAAGATCCATCAGTTCGCCATCATGTGCGCCCCCACCACCAGCCAGTACGCAGCCCTCGAGGCCATGAAGTACGGCGACGAGGACGTGGAGAACATGAGACAGGAGTACAACGGACGACGCAGGTTCCTTATGCACAGGTTCAAGGAGATGGGCCTCAAGTGCTTCGAGCCCTACGGCGCATTCTACGTGTTCCCGTCCGTGAAGCAGTTCGGGATGACCTCGGAGGAGTTCGCCGAGAAGCTCCTCATGAGCCAGAAGGTGGCAGTGGTTCCGGGCACAGCGTTCGGAGCGTGCGGAGAGGGATTCCTTCGAATTTCCTACGCGTACTCGCTCGAGAATCTTAAGGAAGCTTTGGACAGAATGGAGACATTTATCAAAGAGATATGTCAATAATCAGGACCGACAACATTCTATTCGAATACATACGCCGCAACGAGCAGGGAGAGGTCGAGCAGATTAAGACCGCCCTGGATCACGTGAACATTGACGTCGAGGAAGGTGAGTTCATCGCCATTCTCGGCGCTAACGGTTCAGGGAAATCCACCCTTGCCAAGCATCTCAACGCCCTTCTGTTTCCGGAGGAGGGCTCCGTTTGGATTGACGGAATGAACACCAGGGAGAAGGAGAATATCTATTCGGTCCGAAAGACCTCCGGCATGGTGTTCCAAAACCCCGATAATCAAATCATAGCCAACGTGGTGGAAGAGGACGTGGGCTTCGGCCCCGAGAACCTCGGCGTCCCCTCTGAGAGGATACGCGAGGTGGTCGAAGAGAGCCTCGGAAGGGTCGGCATGACCAAATACCGCAAGGCGTCTCCCAACAGGCTTTCGGGAGGCCAGAAGCAGAGGGTGGCGATAGCCGGAGTCCTGGCGATGCACCCCAAGTGTCTGGTCTTGGACGAGTCGACCGCCATGCTCGACCCGATCGGCCGCAAGGAGGTCATTGACACCGCATTGTCCCTCAATAAGGACGAGGGAGTCACGGTGATTCTCATAACACATTACATGGAAGAGGTGACGGGGGCCGACAGGGTATTCGTCATGAACCGCGGAAGCGTCGCTATGGAGGGGACGCCCCGCGAAATCTTCAGCAGAAGCAAGGAAATTGAGAGCTACGGGCTGTGCCTGCCGCAGGTGGCGGTGCTGGCCAATGAGCTCAGGAGCAGGGGAGTGCCCCTTCCCGAGGGCATCCTCACCCCCGACGAGCTGGCCGATGAGCTGGCCGCGCTGATGTAGTCCGCTGTCTTAACCCGGGAGGCTTTATGTCATTAATTCTGGATCACATAAATTATACATACAATCCCGGCACGGCCTTCGAGTCCGTGGCGCTTAGGGACGTGTGCCTTAAGATAGAGGACGGCGAGAGCGTGGGCATCATCGGGCACACGGGCTCGGGGAAATCCACGCTTATCAAGCACATGAACGGCCTTCTCAGGGCACAGAGCGGTTCCGTCTACTACAACGGGCAGGACATCTACGACAGCGATTTCGATCTGCGCGGCCTGAGGTTTCAGGTGGGCCTGGTGTTCCAGTATCCCGAGTATCAGCTCTTCGAGGAGACCGTGCTTAAGGACGTGGCCTTCGGCCCCCACAACATGGGGTACAGCGACAAGGAGGCCGCCATCATGGCATATGAGGCATTGAAGACCGTGGAGCTCGAACCCGAGGTCTACGATCAGTCGCCGTTCGACATGTCGGGAGGGCAGAAGAGGCGCGCGGCTATTGCCGGCGTGCTCGCCATGAAGCCGTCCACCCTCATCCTCGACGAGCCCACGGCGGGGCTGGACCCCGAGGGACGCAGGAAGATGCTCGACCTCATTAAGGGCCTGTGCGAGAAGGACGGAATCACCGTGGTGATGGTGTCGCACAGCATGGAGGATATGGCAGATTATGTAAACCGCATCGTGGTCATGGACGAGGGCCGGGTAGCAATGGATGCCGACCCCCACGAGGTCTTCTCCCGGGAGGAGGAGCTGCGCGCGATGGGACTCATGGTGCCGCAGGTGAGCCTGGTGGCGTCGAAGCTGGCCGCGCGCGGGATCGATATAAGGACTGACGGTATTACGGTCTCCGAGACCGCGGATGCCATCGTCGAGGCGTTGAGAGGCAGGTACAGATGAAACAGATAACTTTGGGACAATACTATCCTGTGGATTCCATCCTGCACACTCTGGACCCGAGGGTGAAGTTCGTCGGCACGGGGCTATTCCTCGTCTCGCTGTTTATCTTCGGGAATCTGGCGGGACTGGTGGTGGCCACATTGTTCCTCGGGACGATGATTGCCCTCTCGAAGGTGCCCTTCGGGTACATGGTCAGGGGCCTTAAGCCCGTGTTTATCCTGATGGTGGTCACGGCCCTGCTGAATCTTTTACTCACGCCCGGCGATTCGATGTTTCAGCTCGGACCGGTTAACATAACATACAGGGGCGTGCGCAGCGCCGGCTTCCTCATCATTCGCCTGAGCTACCTGGTGCTGGGGACGTCGCTCATGACACTCACCACCACGCCGAACAGGCTCACGGACGGAATGGAGAGCCTGCTGGCGCCCCTGAACCGCATAAAGGTGCCCGTGCACGAGGTGGCCATGATGATGTCTATCGCACTGCGCTTTATCCCGATTCTGGTCGAGGAGACTGATAAGATCCGGAGTGCGCAGGCGGCCAGGGGTGTGGACTTCGAGTCCGGCGGTATATTGAAACGCGCGAAAAGCTACATTCCGCTTCTGGTGCCCCTTTTCGTGTCGGCATTTCGGCGCGCGGATGAGCTGGCGCTGGCCATGGAGTCGCGCTGCTACAGGGGCGGAGACGGCAGGACGAAGATGAATCCCCTCGTCTACAGGGGTAGGGACTTCGCCGCATAC
>JAILAS010000062.1 GCA_024681495.1 Eubacterium sp.
GCGACTGGTAGGCACATTGTCACCCGAATCGTGGATGGTAAGGCTGATGAACTTTTCCGAATCTTCCTCTTCGTATACCACACCAAGAAGAAGGTCCGCCCCCCACTGAGACGCGCTTTCCCCAACACAAACAGGCTCACCCGGGAAGAATGCCCGGATGAGCGAATGTATGTCATATTCAAAATCGGCCTCGTTGAGGTAAATGGCGATATTCATATTAAACGTCCGAATCAGTTGATGAACGGGTTATACTGCTTCTCGAATGCGATAGACGTGGCGCCCTCGTGTCCGGGATAAACCTTGGTGCTCTCGGGGAGCTCGAAGAGCTTATCCTTTACGGAGCGAACGAGCTGGCTCATGGAACCGCCCGGGAAGTCGGTCCTGCCGACCGAGCCGCAGAACAGCGTGTCTCCGGAAAAGAGCACGTCCTGATCCTTGAGATAGAAGCAAACTCCGCCGGGGGTGTGGCCCGGAGTAGTGTAGACCTTAATCGAGAAGCCCGCGATGTCTAAAGTAGGCTCGCCCTGAATGAAGTTATCGACATTGAGCTTAAACTCCCCCTTAACCGGAGAGAAGGGATTGCTCTTCTCGCTGGCGAGCAGGTCCTTCTCGCTCTCGTGGATGTATACGGGCATGGGGAACTTCGCCACCAGGTCGTTTACTCCGGTGATGTGGTCAAAATGTCCGTGGGTTAAAAGAACGGCCGCGGGCTTAAGGCCCTCGCGCTCTATCTCGGCAGCGAGCCTGGACGCCTCGTCGCCGGGGTCGACTATCACGACCTCTGAAGTGTCCTTATTAATAAGAAAATAGCAATTGGTCTGTATCATTCCCACCCTGTAGGATTTAATCTCGAATTCCATTAACCCGATGTCCTTTCAATATCTATAACTCCTGCGACCTGACGAATGCGCTCCGTTATCTCGCGGAGCTCTCCCTTATTGGAGATGGAGAATGCCATGTTTATGGTGGCCACTCCCTGTTTGTTCGTCTTGGACGAGAGCTGCTGTATGTCTATGTCCTTCTCGTTGAAATACTTACTGATATCGGCGAGAAGGCCGGTTCTGTTGTTAGCGTAGATGTTTATGGTAGCGAGGTACTTGGCCGTGCCGCTCTCCACGAGTCCGGCGCGCCACTCCACGTCGATGAGCCTGGTCCTGTCCGCCTCGGTCATGTGGATGACATTAACGCAGTCCGTACGGTGGACAGAGACGCCGCGTCCCCTGGTGATGAATCCGACGATCTCGTCTCCGGGCACCGGATTGCAGCACTTGGAGAAGTGAACAGCGCAATCGTCCATGCCCCTGACCACGATGCCGCTGCGCGACTTCCTGGGGGCGGGCTTATTGTGCTGCTTCTCCTGGGCCTTGTCCACGGCGGAGATAACCTCTTCGTCGGTGACCACCTTCGGATGGTCCTTCTCATACATGTCTATGAGCTTATTAACGACCTGGCCTTCCTTTATGCCGCCGCGTCCGACCGATGCGAGCACCTGGTCCCAGTCGTGGAAGCCGTACTTGCGGATTACGCCGCCCTCGTACTCGGTCTTGGTGAGATCCGAGAACGTGAATCCCTTGGTCTTCGCATTGGCCACGAGGAGCTCCTTGCCCTTGGCGATGTTCTCCTCCTTATACTCGTTGCGGAACCACTGGTTTATCTTGTTTTTCGCCTGTGCGCTCTTTACTATGTTCAGCCAGTCCCTGGAGGGGCCCTTGGTGTTCTGGGAGGTGATTACCTCCACCCTGTCGCCGTTCCTGAGCTCGTAGTCGATGGGCACCAGCTTTCCGTTTACCTTCGCTCCCACCATCCTGTTTCCGACTGCGGAGTGGATGCTGTATGCGAAATCAACGGGCGTGGACCCAATGGGAAGGTTCTTAACGTCTCCCGACGGGGTGAAACAGAAAACCATGTCCGAAAAGAGGTCCAGATCGCTCTTAAGGAGATTCACGTACTCGTGATTGTCCGACATGTCCTGCTGCCACTCGAGTATCTGGCGCAGCCAGGTGAGCTTCTCGGCCTCGCCCATATCCGGGGTGACGCCATTGGACACCTCCTTATATTTCCAATGGGCGGCGATACCGTACTCAGCCGTCCTGTGCATCTCGTAGGTTCGAATCTGTATCTCGAAGGGCTGACCATTGTTCCCTATAAGGGTGGTATGCAGAGACTGATACATATTCGGCTTGGGCATGGCGATGTAGTCCTTGAAGCGTCCCGGAATGGGCTTATAGCGCTCATGGATGACTCCGAGTGCCGCGTAGCAGTCCTTCACATCCTCAACGATGATACGGATGGCGAACAGATCGTATATCTGGTCGAGGGTCTTGTTCTGGTTCTTCATTTTCTTATAGATGCTGAAGAAGTGCTTAACCCTGCCGTCGATGATGGCCTTTATGTCGGCCGCGTCTATATAACTCTTAACCTCCTTTACGAGGTCTCCTATATACTCCTCGCGCACGCTCTTACGCATGGCGATTTTCTCAACGAGATCGTAGTAGGCGTCGGGCTCGAGGTACTTAAGAGAAAGGTCGTCGAGCTCTATCTTTATTCGGGAAATACCCAGGCGCTGTGCAATGGGAGCGTAGATCTCCATGGTCTCCCTGGCCTTTTCCTTCTGCTTCTCGGGCTTCATGTACTTGAGCGTACGCATATTATGGAGCCTGTCGGCAAGCTTTATGATGATGACCCTGATGTCTCTGGCCATGGCGAGGAACATCTTACGGAGGTTCTCACCCTGGACCTCGACCTTATCGGCGTCATAAGAGAGCTGACCGAGCTTGGTAACTCCGTCGACCAGAAGGGCCACATCGTCCGAGAATCCGTCACGCAGGTTCTGGTCGGTGATGTCTGTATCCTCCACCACGTCGTGAAGCAGGCCGGCGCATATGGTCTCCTTATCCATCTCGAGATCCGCCAATATGATAGCAACGCTGAGGGGATGGATAATGTATGGCTCGCCGGACTTCCGCGCCTGATCTTTATGGGCCTCGGATGCCAGATTGTAGGCCTTTTCTACGAGGGAAAGGTCCTCCGAGGGATGATACTTATGAATCCTTTCGATAAGCTCATTATAGAGTGTATCGGGGTCCTCGAAGTCCTTCGTCTGAACGACGCCTGTCGAATGCTTACGCCTGATAATGCTCTCCTCGACAGAGGAAAGCTGTCTGTCTACGAAATATCCGTCGTTCTCCTTAGAGGAAGAGGAAGTATCCTGCTCGTCTGCGCCCGCGCTGTCATATGACACGGGATGCATGGCGGCGTTACGCGCGACATCGACAGCCTGCTGCTGGGCATGCTTTCGCTTCTTATCGGTTTTAAGCTTATCGGTGATGTTTTCGGCTTTGCCGGGATTGGCCACAGATAACTTGGTCTCGCTCATACCCCTTCCTCCTTCCTTTAGAACATTTACCAAAAATTATACCATGGGAAGGGCTTTGAAACAAGGAATAAACGCATATTTCTCGGGGTTACGGGTCTTCTGCCAAAATTAAAGGTCCCGGATGCCACTACACATCCGGGACCTTTATATAGAGAGAATTTAGAAAAGAAATTGGCTGATAAATGACCTGACGAATCATTTAATCTGAACACATCATATCAGACTAAAGGACACAAAATGGACACACCTTCAAAACTTTTTAAAAAATTTTTTAAAAAATATTTTTACGGTCATTCCTCGGAGAAAACGGCGTTATATTCCGAGAAGAAACTCGTGGTGGTCACGTCGTCACTGTCGAGCTCCAAAAGCTCCTCCCAAGCGGAGTCGTTAATGGTGAACGAAAGGCCCGATACGTAGTCGTCATATGCGTCGTCGAAGGTCTCCTCGTAGGTCTCCGTGAGAATCTCCTCGCGGTTTAGCTCAGTGAGCTCCTCGTCTATGCGGGAAATACATTTGACGAAGTAGTATCCGTCTTCCGCGGTTATGCACCCGCTGCTCTCACCCTCAGCCAGCGAGAAAAGCTCCTCAACCACATTGTCGGGGAAGTCGCCCCTCGATACATTCGCCGATACCGACGAGAGCTCCGAGTAGGTAGAAGCTACCGACGAGAACTCATTGCCGGACGAAAGGGACTTACTGGCGGCCTGGGCCTTCTCCGCGTCTGTGGTGTAGATGATCTGGGCCACGCAGACCCTGGCCTCATCGTCGGATATCTCCAGGTCCACCTCTCCTGTTATTTCCTCGAAGATGGCCTGGGCATACGCGAAACGGGTGTAGTACTCCTCGACATCATCTACGGTCACGTCGAGGAAGTCCCTCTCCTCTTCGGTGAGAGACGACACGTAGCTGGTAGCGGCCTGATTTATGAGAGTAAGATCCTCCTCACTGAGCTCGATCTCGTTCTCACAGGCCAGAAGGTACATGCAGAACACGTTCTGGAGTCTGTACATCGTCTTATCGGCAATGTATTCCAGAAGCTCGGCATCGCCGGATGCAGAGCTCCCTGTGCTCTCCCAAAGGTCGATGCCGTAAAAGTTTTTATATTCATTACGAAGGGTGGTGAGATAGAGCTTAGCCTCCTTTACGGAGCAGACCTCACCGTTGACGCGAAAGAGCTCGCTGCCTGTCATGTCGGTAGAGATGACCACCCTGCGGCAGCCGCCCAAGCCGACACATAAACACAGAATCACCAAGGCGGCCAAGAGCCGCCTCGCATTGTTTTTGATAATCATGCTAACACTACCAGGTACCTGTCATTGGAAAGCTCGAAGACCTCTGCCGCGTCCCGGAGATTATCGTCCGTAACACCGCTCAAGTCCATACCACTTTCATCCATGTAGTCCCTGACTTCTCCTATTCCGTCACATACTACTGCCAAAACGTCCTCAAGGATCGCCTGCGCCTCCTCCGGCGTCTCGGCAACCGGCTCATCGAAGAGCCTTCCCTGATCTCTGAGAAAAACAGCTAAACATTCGTCATCGTAACCGAATCCGTCCATATTTCTCCCCCCAAAAAACTCAAGTGGATGTAACTCGTCAAATGTCCGAAGGGGCGTTTCCCCTGCGGCAGTCGTCTCATCCGAAAAATCTCCGGCTGAGATAATTCTACTATATCGAGATTAATCCGAAAGTGCAACGTTTATTTCTTCTCCAAGGCAAAATGAATAGAGAACGCAGGTGTGCACCTTCCTGCCCGTGCCGCTTTCGAGCGCTCGGGCGTAGAGCTGCATCTGCACTCTGTAGCGGTCGATGAGCTCTTCGGGAGCCTTAATTTTATCGGTCTTATAGTCTATGAGGGTTATGCCGTCATCGTCAGTGTAGTAAGCGTCCATGATACCCTGAATAAGCACCTTTTCATCGGCGGGATAATCGGACGATACCTCGGAGGCGCTGACCGTCATGACGAACGGGCTCTCCCTCCTGAGCCGCCCCTCTTCGGCCGCACGCTTCATGCCCGCGAAAAGCCCGGACCCCACGAAGGCCGAGAATATGGACATATCTATAAGCCCGCTCTCCTCTTCCGACATGCGGCCGGCCGCTAGAAGATTGTTGAGCTGCGTTTTAATATCTTCGGCGCTGCCGACACTCTCAAAGTCCATAAGCGAAAGGAACTTGTGCACGGCCGTACCCCTGAGGGCCCCGAGACTGGTCCCGCCATGCTCCTTGTGCCCCCCGGCAAACGAAGGCACATAGAGTTCCTCCTCGTGTTTAAAGAGCCTGGTACCCGTCTCGTCCTCGGGCATATTGTCTAACTTTACCTGCGACACCGAG
>JAILAS010000072.1 GCA_024681495.1 Eubacterium sp.
CATCGTTTTCATAGAGTCTTCGCCTTATCAATTACATCATCTATCGTTCCGACGTTGAAGAACGCGGACTCGGGATACTTGTCCATATCGCCGTTGAGGATGGCTGCGAATCCCTTCACGGTATCCTCAATCTGTACGAACTTACCGGGAGTGCCGGTGAACACCTCTGCCACGTGGAAGGGCTGCGAGAGGAATCTCTGAATCTTCCTGGCCCTGTAAACCACGGTCTTGTCCGCATCGGAAAGCTCCTCCATACCGAGGATGGCGATGATGTCCTGGAGCTCCTTGTACTTCTGCAGGTAAACCTGCACCTGGCGCGCGGTGTTGTAGTGAAGCTCGCCCACGACCTCGGGCTCGAGGATACGCGACGTAGACTCGAGGGGATCCACCGCGGGATAGATACCCTGCTCTACGATCTTACGCGAGAGAACCGTGGTGGCATCCAGATGCGCAAACGTGGTGGCGGGGGCGGGGTCGGTAAGGTCATCGGCAGGCACGTAAACCGCCTGCACACTGGTAACCGATCCCTTGTTCGTGGAGGCGATCCTCTCCTGGAGCTCGCCCATCTCAGTGGCCAGCGTGGGCTGATAACCCACGGCCGAGGGCATTCTTCCCAGAAGGGCCGAAACCTCGGAGCCCGCCTGCACGAAACGGAAAATGTTATCTATGAACAGAAGCACGTTCTGATTCTTTACGTCACGGAAATACTCCGCCATGGTAAGTCCGGTCTGCGCCACCCTCATTCTCGATCCGGGCGGCTCGTTCATCTGACCGAAGACGAGGGCCGTGTTCTTTATAACGCCCGACTCCGTCATCTCGCTCCAGAGGTCGTTACCCTCACGGGAACGCTCTCCTACGCCGGTGAATATGGAGTAACCGCCGTCGTTGGACACGTTGCGGATAAGTTCCTGGATGAGCACCGTCTTACCTACTCCGGCACCGCCGAACAGTCCGACCTTACCGCCCTTGGCGTAGGGCGCCAGAAGGTCGATGACCTTTATACCCGTCTGAAGCATCTCAACGACGGGGCTCTGCTCCTCGAACGTGGGGGGATTCCTGTGAATCGCCCACTTCTCATTGTCCTTCGGAATTTCCTCTCCGTCGTCAATGGTCTCTCCGAGCACGTTGAAAAGCCTGCCCAGGCAAGCCTCGCCGACGGGAACCTTTATGGGGCTGCCGGTGTTTATTACTTCCATGTCCTTGGTAAGTCCGTCGCTGGCCGCGAGCATGATGCATCGCACGACGTTGTTACCGGTGTGCTGGGCCACCTCCATGACCAGACGCTTGCCGTCGAGGTTTACCTCCAGGGCATCCTTAATGGCGGGGAGATCCTCTGCCGCCTCAAAGGCCACATCCACGACCGGGCCCATTATCTGTACTATCTTTCCGGAAGTCATAACGTTCCTCCTCAACTATTTCTTCTTGCTCTTGAGCGCCTTGGCTCCGCCGATTACCTCGGTTATCTCCTGGGTAATGGAAGCCTGGCGTATGTGATTATATTCAATGTTAAGTGACTTAAGCATGTCCGCGGCGCTGTCATTGGCGGCCTTCATGGCCGTCATCCTGGCGTTCTGCTCGCAGGCGAAGGCCTCAACCAGAGCGCAATACACGTAGCCCGCCACGTAGTTGGGCATCACCTGATTGATAACGGAGTCGGCGTCGGGCCAGATTCTGTAGATCGGCTGCTCGGAGTCCATCTCATCGGTGGTAAGCGGCATGTACTCTGCCTTGTGCAGGGGAAGCACCTTCTCGATGCGGGCCTCCTCCTTAACGCTGTTCACCATGTGGGTGTATATTATGTAAAGCTCGTCAATCTGTCCCCTCTCGAAGGCCGGAAGCACGTTGTGCGTGATGGCCCTCGCCCTGGAAAGCTTCGGGTCCTGCGCGGTATAGAGGAAATGGTGGGATACCTTTATCCCCTTGGACTTAAAGTACTGGCGGCCCAGCTCGCCTACCACGTAGAACTTATACGGATCCTTGCCGTGAAAGCTGTCATCGTCGCCTTCGGCAATGTGTTTCTCCAGCTCCTCGCGAAGGCTCGTAATCTCCGCGTCCGCCACCTTCAGGATGTTGTGGTTATAGGCGCCCGCCAGACCTTTGTCGGCGGTAATGACCAGATAGCCCTTCCTCTTGGGGCGGTCCTTTCGGTGAAGCTCACCCTTGGGATCCACGTAGTCGTCGAAGTAGGGGCTGTTGAACTTGCCCTCGGAGCCCAGAAGCGCCGAAATGCACGGCCCGAGCTGCTCCGAAAACGGCTTCGCCTTCTCGAGCTGCTCCCTGGCCTTCCTCAGCTTGGTCGAGGAAATGAGATACATGGCATTCGTGATCTTCTGAGTATCCTTAATGCTCTTTATGCGGTTTTTTATCTCTTTTTCAGAAGCCATTAACTATGCCTGTTCCTCGTCTTTGGACTCATCTTCGCCCTCGGCCTGCGCCACGGGTTTCTGAGATTTCTTAAATGCGTCGCCCGCCTCCTGAATGCGCTTTACGAGCTCATCGGAGAGCTGCTTGGTCTCGTTAATCTCGTTGGGGATATCCGAAACCTTGGTGTTGAAGTACTCGAGGAGCTCCGCGCGGAACTCACCCACGTTCTCGACGTCCGAAAACAGCCTGTACGTGGCGAGCACGAGTATGATAACCTGATCCGAGAGCGACAGGGGGCTCGAAAGCGGCTGCTTAAGGAGCTCCATGAGGGCCTTGCCGTTAGCCAGAAGGGCCTTCGTATTGTCGTCCAGATCGGATGCGAACTGTGTGAACACCTCCATCTCCCTGTACTGCGCCAGGTCGATTCGGATGGATCCTGCCGCCTTCTTCATGGCCTTGGACTGTGCCGCGCCACCCACTCGTGACACGGAGAGGCCGACGTTGACGGCGGGACGCTGTCCCGAGAAGAACAGGTCCGACTCGAGGAAGATCTGGCCGTCGGTGATGGAAATGACGTTCGTGGGAATGTATGCCGAAACGTCTCCGTCCTGGGTCTCAATGATGGGAAGCGCCGT
>JAILAS010000127.1 GCA_024681495.1 Eubacterium sp.
ATGTGACTCCGGTTTCCTTCTCCATGTAAACCTTGGCATTGGACTTGCCCACGCCCATGATTCCGCCGCCGCCTCCGGTGCGCCTCATGAAGTAGAAGAGGAGTCCCCAGAGCATGAGGATCGGGAGGACAATGCTGAGGATGTTGTACATAATCGCCGAAGTGGTATCGGGGATGGTACCGTTGATCTCAACGCCGTTGTCCCTGAGCGTCTGCACGAGTTCCTCGTCGGCCACGATTGCCGTGTAGTACTTGGCTGTGGACGATGTGGATGCTATGGAGGATTCGGAATCTGTTTCGTCCTCCTCGCCCTTCGGTGTTATGTCAATCTGATAGCTCTTTATCTTTACGCTGGCCACCTCGCCGTTTTCCACCATCTCCAGGAACTGGGAATAGGATATTTCCTCTGCGGAGCCGGTAGTGCGGCTGGTGATAAGGCTAAAGAAAAACAATACGACTAGAGCCATGAAGAGCATCATCATGAACATCTGGCCGTTGGAGCGACGGTTGTTATCGTTTTGTCCGTTGTCTCCCTGACCGCGGTCGTTGCGGCCGGAGGGGGTGTTGTTGTTGGCCATAATATTACTTCCTTTTTTCTGTCTCAAGACCCTTCGGCGGGCCTTGGTGTCGGATTATAAGTACCATTATTTGACATTTCAATAATTATAAGAAAGCATTTGAGTAAAATCAACCGCTTTTTCGTCGGGCGTATTGCTTTTAGAAGGTGAATAATGATATAGTGTGTGTTGAGCGTGGAGACCCTGCGCTCATGATATGTAATATGGATGGACTGGGAAAGGTCCGTTTATTGCTTAAGGCTAGATAATATCCCTTGTCGCGCAGTGCGGCAGGGGTAGAAATTTTTCTATGAAGGAGGCAGGTATGGCAGTCAAATACGTGTTTGTGACAGGAGGAGTGGTTTCCGGTCTCGGAAAGGGAATAACCGCAGCATCTTTGGGAAGGCTTTTAAAGTCCCGGGGATACAAGGTTACCATGCAGAAGTTCGACCCTTATATCAATATTGACCCCGGTACCATGAACCCGGTTCAGCACGGAGAGGTGTTCGTCACTGAGGACGGAACGGAGACCGACCTCGACCTTGGTCACTACGAGCGCTTCATCGACGAGAACCTCGATAAGAATTCCAACGTTACCACCGGTAAGGTCTACTGGTCCGTGCTCCAGAAGGAGCGCCGCGGCGACTTCGGCGGAGGTACCGTTCAGGTTATTCCTCATATCACCAACGAGATCAAGAGTCGCTTCTATAGAAATTACACCACCGAGGAGACGCAGATTGCCATCATCGAGGTGGGCGGCACCGTCGGCGATATTGAGTCCCAGCCCTTCATCGAGGCCATCAGGCAGTTCCAGCACGACGTGGGACACGAGAACGCTATCATGATTCACGTTACGCTGATTCCCTACCTTAAGGCCTCCGGCGAGCTTAAGACCAAGCCCACCCAGCAGTCCGTAAAGGGCCTCCAGGGAATGGGTATCATGCCCGACATCATCGTATGTCGTTCCGAGGAGCCCCTCGACCAGGGCATAAAGGATAAGATTGCCCTTTTCTGCAACGTTCCCAGCTCTCACGTCCTTCAGAACCTGGACGTGGAGTCCATATACGAGGCGCCTCTGGCCATGGAGAACGAGCATCTCGCTCAGGTGGCCTGTGAGTGCCTGAACCTCGAGTGTCCCGAGCCCGACCTCACCGAGTGGACGGCCATGGTGGACGCGCTCAAGTCCCCGACCCGCGACGTCGAGATCGCGCTGGTAGGAAAGTACATCTCGCTTCACGACGCCTACATCAGCGTGGTTGAGGCGCTTAAGCACGCAGGAATCCCCGCCCGCGCCAACGTGCACATCAAGTGGGTGGATTCCGAGCTCGTGAATCCCGATACCGTCGAGGAGTACCTCGGTGGCGTTTCGGGCATCCTGGTGCCCGGCGGATTCGGTAACCGCGGAATCGACGGCAAGCTCTGCGCCATCCGTTACGCCCGCGAGCACAAGGTCCCCTTCCTGGGCCTCTGCCTCGGACTGCAGCTCTCGATCATCGAGTTTGCGCGCAACGTCATCGGATACGAGGACGCCAACAGCGCCGAGCTCAACCCCGATACCACCCATCCCGTCATCGCGCTCATGCCCGATCAGTACGGAGTGGAGGACATCGGCGGCACGCTCAGGCTCGGTTCGTATCCCTGTAAGCTCGCCGAGGGCTCGAAGGCCTATGAGGTGTACGGCACGGCCGACATCACCGAGAGGCATCGCCACCGCTACGAGGTTAACAACGACTACCGCGCGGTGCTCATCGAGAACGGCATGAAGCTCTCCGGTATTTCCCCGGACGGCAGGATAGTGGAGATGGTCGAGATTCCCGACCACCCCTGGTTCATCGCCACCCAGGCTCACCCCGAGCTGAAGTCCCGCCCGAACAGGCCCCATCCGCTGTTCAAGGGCTTCGTGGAGGCTTCCCTCGAGTACGCGGGAAAATAATCGGTTGTAACAGCTGAGATAATTCGAATTTCACGGAAGAGTTTCCGTTACGACAGGTGCCCTTTTCTGCCGGCAATCCGGCGGGGAGGGCGCTTTTGATGCGCACGGATTCGGAGATGCCTAAAGGTTCCGGACATTCTGAAAGTTTCGGACATGCCTAAAAGACCCGGCCTGCGGTCGGATCTATAAACAAGGCAAGTCGATGAATCATCGGGTCATATATATCTTAATGCAAGCCGGGTCTAAAATAACATCGGATCGTACATAGAATATAATCGGTCAAAGTATCGTCGGGTCGTTATGGTGCTCCGCTGCGAGCGGATAGGGACTGCGCTGGTCGGTGAGCTCGACGATGTAATCCACACTTGTGTCATACATTCGGGCCATCTGGATGAGCGCTGTGATCGGCACTTCGTGTTGCCCTAATTCATACCTGGAATATGTTTTCTGCGTCACATGGAGCAAGCCGGCGACAGCTCGCTGGGGCAGCTCCTGTTCTTCTCGCAGTTCTTTTATTCTCTTATAGTAAGTCGCCATGTTTAGAAGTATAATTAAAAAAACTGCCAATTCAGCATTTTAGACCGACTCAGACTAAATTTCAACCAAAACAGTAGGAATAAGCAGAATTCCGGCAGGAATCAAAGAATGCAGGGCAAAACTCGGCGGACCGGAATCGCGGAGGGCGGCCGGATAAAATATAAAGTAGAGAGACATTCGCAATGGATAAGACCGAAATCAGAAAAAACATAGAGGAAGAACTCGCGCAGCTCCCGAAGAATCCGGGGGTTTACATAATGCACGACGACGAGGACAGGATCATCTACATCGGCAAGGCAGTGAACCTGCGAAACCGCGTCCGCCAGTACTTCAGAGGCGGAGACGGCCGCGCCATCCTCTCCAGCCTGGTGCCCAAGGTGGCGCACGTGGAGTATATCGTCACCGATTCGGAGGTGGAGGCCCTCGTGCTCGAGAACAACCTCATCAAGGAGCACCGCCCTAAGTACAACACCCTCCTCAAGGACGATAAGACCTATCCCTACATCCGCGTGACCATGTTCGAGGCCTTCCCGAGGGTCCTGCTCACCCGCCAGGTGAAGCGCGACGGATGCCGGTACTTCGGGCCTTTCCCCGACGCCGGTGCCGTGCGGAGTGTCATTGACATCATATCGAAGCACTGCGGCCTGCGCACGTGCTCCAGGAAGATACCGGGGAACAATTCAGAAGTTATGTCAACTATAGGCTCGCCCACCTCGCAGCGAGCCTGCCTGAACTACCACATGGGCGTCTGCTCGGCGCCGTGCATCGGGAACGTCACCAAAGAGGAGTACGCAGAGCGCGTGAAGAAGGCGCTCGACTTTCTGGGTGGACACTACGCCCCGCTCATCGAGGAAATCCGGGGTAAGATGCAGGACGCAGCGTCCCGCCTGGAGTTTGAGAAGGCCGCGGAGTATAAGGAGCAGCTCGAAGACATCGACTCGCTGCAGAGCCGCCAGAAGATAACGGATACGTCGCAGGGCGACAGGGACATTGTCGCCGTGGCGACGGACGGCGGAACGGACGCCGTGGTGCAGATATTCTTCGTCCGAAACGGAAAGCTCACCGGCCGCGACCACCTGTACATGGAGGTCCCCGAGGGAGGTGAGCCGGCTGACATTCTGTCCGGTTTCGTCCGCCAATACTACTCCGGTTCGTTCGACCTTCCCTCGGAGATTTTCCTCCAGACGGACGTCCCCGACGCCGAGGTGCTGGGGCAGTGGCTCTCCGAGAGAAAAGGCCGCAAGGTCTCCATACTGGTGCCCCAGCGCGGAGATAAGGAGAAACTCGTGGAGCTGGCGGAAAAGAACGCCCGCCTCATTCTCGACAAGGACAGGGAGAAGCTCCGCCGCAGGAAGGAGCGCACCGAGGGCGCGTGCCGGAGCCTGGGCGAGCTGGCTGGGGCCGGCGAGGTACACCGCATCGAGGCCTACGACATCTCCAACATCAGCGGATACGACATGGTCGGCTCGATGGTCGTGTTCGAGGACGGAGAGGAGAGGCGCCACGACTACAGGCGCTTCCGTATAAAGACCGTGGAGGGCCAGAATGACTACGCCGCCATGCGTGAGGTGCTGACCCGACGCTTCCTGCACGGACTCGAGGAGAAGAAGGAGAACAAGGGCTCTTCCTTTACCCGCTTCCCCGACCTCATCCTCATGGACGGTGGCCGCGGCCAGGTGAACATCGCGCTCGACGTGCTCTCGGAGCTGGGCCTCAGCATCCCGGTCTGCGGCATGGTCAAGGACGACCACCACCGCACCAGGGGCCTTTACTCCAACAACGTCGAGGTCCCCATCCGCACCGATTCGTCCGTGTTCCACCTCATTACCAGGGTGCAGGACGAGGCCCACAGGTTCGCCATCACCTATCACAGGTCGCTGCGCGGCAAGGGGCAGGTGAAGTCGGTGCTCGACGACATCGAGGGCGTGGGCCCGGCACGCAGGAAGGCGCTGATGAAGGCATTCGAGACGATAGATCTGCTGAGGGATGCGACGGCGGACGAGATAGCGGAGAAGGCCGGATTGCCGGCAGGCGTGGCTGAGAATATACGCCGCGCTCTGAACAGCCGCGAGGGCTAGTTTACATAACGCCATTTCCCGTTTACTTTCGTGTGTGGTCTGTGGTAAAATAACCTAGTGTATTTATCGGAGGAGATCCATATGGAAAAACAGATAAAAGGAGTGCCGTTGGACACCATTCTCGCCCCCTTCGAGCTTGAGAAGCTCACGCCCGAGGTGGACACATCCAACATCAACGTAAACACCCGGGAGGTCACCCGCCCCGGATTCCAGCTCACGGGCTATTTCGAGCACTTCACCTACCAGCGCATGCTGGTCATCGGAAAGGTGGAGTACAACTACATCATGCAGATGGGTCAGCCCAGGCGCCGTGAGATTTTCGAGAAGCTCTTCTCGTACGACGTGCCCTGCATGATCTTCTGCAGGGGCAATGTCCCGGACGATGAGATAATTGATATCGCACAGAGGAATAACGTTCCGCTCTACCTCAGCCAGGAGGCCACTTCGCCGTTCATGGGCAGCCTCATTGCGGAGCTGAGCGAGCTCTTCGCGCAGTGCATGACTGTCCACGGAGTTCTGGTGGACGTCTACGGCGAGGGCGTGCTCATCATGGGCGAGAGCGGCATCGGCAAGGGGCAGGCGGCGCTCGAGCTCATCCGCGGCGGTCACAGTCTCGTGGCCGACGACGTGGTCGAGATTCGCAGAATCACCGACAAGAGCGTCATCGGCACCGCGCCGCCCATGACGCAGTACTTCCTCGAGGTGCGCGGCATTGGCATTATTGACGTAAAGAACCTCTTCGGAGTG
>JAILAS010000152.1 GCA_024681495.1 Eubacterium sp.
TAGGTGGCGACGTCCTTTATCCTGTAGTCGGCGGACAGGTCGATCACCCTGGCGTTCTCTAAAACCTTCTCGTTAAGCACGCCGGACAGATACCCCTGAGGCGTGGCCGTGAATATCACGTCGCACTCGGACGAGAGCGCCTCAATGTCGGGCTTGATGCACTTTACGTCCACCTTGTTGCGAAGGTCTCCGAATATATCGGAAAAGTCCACTCCCTCATAGCTCTTCGAGCAAAGTACCAGCGACTCCACTTCCTTATGAGAATTCAATATTCTGACCAGCTCGGCTCCCGCATATCCGGTAGCCCCGATCACGCCTGCTTTAATCATAGGTATGTTCCTCTCTGTCAATGTCTTCATAATGAAAATAATCCCCTCGGGATTACATTGAATAATTATACAAGTATGTATGTGGGAATGCAATAGAATATTTCACTAATATTGACGTCCTTTATGAATAATTTTTGTATATTTATTCACTCGAAATGTATAAATTTACACTTGCACGTCCGCCCCTTTAGTGTTATGCTTTTTGCGGCGCTTTTTAAAGGCACATATAGCAATAAAGAAATAACCCGGAGGTGCATTTTTATGAAAGAAAAAGTTGTACTGGCATATTCAGGCGGTCTGGACACCACGGCCATCATACCCTGGCTGAAGGAGACCTATGATTACGAAGTGGTATGCTGCTGTATAGACGTAGGTCAGGAAAGCGAGCTGGACGGACTCGAGGAGAGAGCCAAGCTCTCCGGCGCCGAGAAGCTCTACATCCTCGACGTTGTTGAGGAGTTTGCGGACGAATACATCATGCCCTGCGTTAAGGCAAACGCCATCTATGAAAACAAGTACCTCCTCGGTACTTCCATGGCGCGTCCCCTCATCGCCAAGAAGCTCGTCGAGATTGCCCGCAAGGAGAACGCCACGGCGATCTGCCACGGCGCTACCGGCAAGGGCAACGACCAGGTTCGTTTCGAGCTGGGCATAAAGGCCCTGGCTCCCGACATCCGCATCATTGCTCCCTGGCGCTGCAATGACACCTGGCAGATGGACTCCCGCGAGGACGAGATCGAGTACTGCAAGAAGCACGGTATCGACCTCCCCTTCTCCGCTGACTCGAGCTACTCACGCGACAGAAACCTCTGGCACATCAGCCACGAGGGCCTCGAGCTTGAGAACCCCGCAAACGAGCCCAACTACGACCACCTTCTCGTACTCGGAGTATCCCCCGAGAAGGCACCGGATGAGGGCGAATACGTAACCATGACATTTGAGGCCGGCGTTCCCAAGACCCTGAACGGCAAGGCCATGTCCGTAGCTTCCATCATCAAGGAGCTGAACGTCCTGGGCGGCAAGCACGGCATCGGCATCATCGATATCGTCGAGAACCGCGTGGTGGGAATGAAGTCCCGCGGCGTTTACGAGACTCCCGGCGGAACCATCCTCATGGAGGCTCATCAGCAGCTCGAGGAGCTCATCCTCGACAGGGCCACTTACGAGGAGAAGATAAACATCGCCAACAAGTTTGCCCAGATTGTATACGAGGGCAAGTGGTTCACCCCCCTCAGGGAGGCATGCCAGGCGTTCGTCGAGTCTACCCAGCAGTACGTGACCGGAGAAGTTAAGTTCAAACTTTACAAAGGCAACATCATCAAAGCCGGCACCACTTCTCCCTACTCACTCTACAGCGAGTCGCTCGCCAGCTTCACCACCGGTGACCTCTACGATCACCACGATGCCGAAGGCTTCATCAACCTCTTCGGCCTGCCCCTTAAGGTTCGCGCCATGAAGATGGCCGAGGCCGAAAAGAAATAATTTCCGGGTTAAAAATCATACACACATAGAAATAGGACCGGCCCCAAACGGGGTCGGCCCTATTTTGATACATATTTTATACAAAGTGAATCATTCGTCAAAAAATCACTGTAAACCACATTTTCAGTCCCATCCGGAACTATATTTTCATAATCCTGGAGCATCCAATCGCGAGGGCTCCGGGTCCGATGTGACATGACACGCTCAGCGAAAGCGGAGTCATTATCATCTCCACCGCGCCGGAGAACTCCTTCTCTATCTCGGCCTTAAACTTCATAGCCGCGGCCTCGTCCTTCGTGTATGCGCCGTCCAGGTGGACCGTGCACCCCGTAGCCTCGGAGTCTCCGAAACGATTTATCAAATCGTTTTTCATGGACTGAATCATTATCTGCTTGGCCTGCTTCATGGCGCGCGCCTTCGCAAATGCGTCGAGCTTCTCGCCCTGAATGGTGAGGACGGGCTTAATCTTAAGCAGCGTACCGAGAGCAGCTGCAGCGGGAGTCACTCTTCCGCCCTTCTTAAGGTACTTAAGCGTATCGACTGTGATATAAATACTCGACTCGAACTTCTGATCCTCCAGAATCTGCTTTATTTCAGCAGCGCCCTTACCGAACTCGGTGAGCTCCAGCGCATCCATAACCGACCTGCGCTGGGTGATGGAAATCCTTTGATTATTAACTACCTGAACGCGTCCGTCGTAGTCCTCAGCCAGCATAACGGCCGTCTGACACGAGCTCGAGAGCCCGCTGGACATCGGGATGTAAACCACCTCGTCGAAGTCCTTTAGGAGCTTATCCCACAGGTCCGTCACGTCACCCGGCGAGGGCATGGACGTGGAGATGTCCGCGTCGTTCTCCAGGAGCTTGTAGAACTCCTCCTGGGTCAGATTAATATCCTCGAAATAAAGCTTTCCGTCTATATAAAAGGGCATGGGGAGAACCCAAACGCCCAGTTCCTTGGCTTCAGCCTGAGATATACCGCTATTACTGTCGGTAACTACTGCAACACTTCCCAATTTTCCTGCTCCTTATACATCAAATCTCATCCCTGAGTGCCGATATATTCTATCACACTTTTAAAGATGACACAAGAAAGGGGGTCCCCCCTACTCGGCGTCCGAGCTCTCCTCCTCGATAAGGGAGGAAAGCTCAGCAGTAAAGGCCGCAGGCACCGTCGAATCGATGGTATAAATTGTTTCATCGTCATTAAACAATGCGTAGTATTCCGATGTAATGGAGTTCGAGTCGCCGATGGTAAGGACGTATTCAACGCCGTCCACGTCGATTATCGTAATCACATTAGAGGGATCGTCGAGTCCGTAGTCCGACAGCTCGCCGGGCTCGTCCACCGTGTCGGTGCACGAAAGGCTCTCGAAGTTGCTTACCATGGAGTACACGGTATCGTAGTCGATGCTGAGGCTCTCGTCCTCGGCGCAGTACCAGTAGCCCGTGGACGAGTCACCGGACTCGTCGCCCGACGCATCCGAAGACTCCACCTCATCGTACGCATGAACCAGCGTGATGGCGTCTCCGCTCTCGGATGTGTAGCTAACAGACTCTATGTCATCGTACTCGAGCTCAATCAGGACGGCCGCCTCTTCTTCGGCTGCCTCCTTGTCGCTCTGGATTTTATTGTAAAGCAACGCACCGACCAGGATCGCCACTGCGATGACCAGCACGCCCAAAAGCGCGATGAGCTGCCTCTTCTGACTGTCTGACATTATCTCTTCCTCCTCGATACCCAGACCACGATGCCCAGAATGATAAGTATGATGGGGATGGCGAAGGTAAATATCAACGATGTAAACGCCGTGGCGCGCGAGGTTATGGTGAGGTACTCCTCCTCATACTCCTTTACAGCCACAGTAACCGCGCTTCCGTCGCTCGATGTGAACTCGCTTATGGCAGCTGAGAAGAACTCCGCATTGTTACCCGATACGACGCTGTTGCAGTCGTCAACGAGGAATCCGGTACCGGAAACCACTACGCACTGCGAGGTATTCGCCTCCTCAGCATCTCCTGAGGCATCTCCTGAGGCATCGCCCGAAGCGTCATCCGACTCGAGCGTGAGCACGGCCCATGCCGCCAGAATCTGCGAGCCCTCCGTGTCTCCGTCCTCGGCCTCGTAGGTGGTCATGTTAGCGGGATCGTTCTTCAATACGCCGGACTCGGTCGTCTGCGCAATAGTCGTAACGGTCACGTTCTCGGTATCCTCGCTCGCCGTGATGCCGGTACCCGACGCGAAGAGCAGGTACTCGTCGGTGAGCGCGGACGTAAGGTCCGTCGACTCGGGCTGAGCCACGATATAGTAGGGATAGCCGGTTATATAGCCGCCCTGGGAGTTCTCCAGGAGGAGTCCGCCCGTGGTGCTCATTCCGTAGACCTCGAGGATCTTATTGAAGTTCGTCATGTCGTCGTCCGTGTATCCGGCGACAATGAATGCGTTTCCGCCGGCCTCAAGGTAGTCGATTACCTTCTGCGCGTCATCGTCGGAAAAATCGGTCAGGGGCGCGTTGATTATAAGGCAGTCGCAGTCGGAGGGGACGGCGTCCTCTGTGAGGAGCGTTATGGTGCTGTAGCCCACGTTCTGCTTATCGAGCATGTCGGTGAAATCGGTGCCAAGGTCGGTCTCGTCGTGGCCCGATACCATGTATACCATGCCCGTGGTCTCGCCGGAAACAGTGCTGATGGCGCTGGTTATGAGGCCCTCGCCGTCATATCCGGTAGGCTCGTAGCTGTAGCTGGTGTAGTCCACCTCGTATTCGTAAATGTCAGCGGCGTCAATCACTTTGGAATTGTCCCCGCAGACGACGATGAGCGAGCCCGAGGTAGGTGACTCATCGGTGTAGTTCTGGTAGAAGTTCGGGTAAGACGTGGGGTCCTTATACTCCACGGTAATATAACTCGACGCGCGCTCGTAGTTTTGGAGTGTCTTATCGACTATCGCGTCGTCCCCCTCGGAGGCCATGACGTAGATGGTCACGTCGCTCTCGAGGGTGTCGAGGTAATCCTTGGTGTCGTCCGTGAGGGTGTACAGATCCATGCCCGACACGTCCACGGATGTAAGCGTATCCGGAAGGATGTTGGCCGCGATGTTGACCACAACGCAGATCACGAGTGTAATCGCGATGAAGGCTCCGGAGAATATTCCGGTGGCGATATTGGACTTGTTAGCCTCCCATCTCCTCTTCTGAAGAGACTGGACGGTAAGGAAAAGAGTCACAAATATAACCGTAACATAATAAAGTATCGCCGTCAGATCCAGCGTTCCGGACATGAGGTTTATGGCCGGCGTACGAAGGTCGAACACGGAAAGAATTGCGGTAAGCACGTTTCCGTCCGAGGAGATCATCGAGCAGAAGCCCGACATCATATAGGTGACGAAGAGCACCGCGAACGATCCGATGGCGGCGAGCACCATGCTCTCAGTCAGAGACGAAATCAGCATGCCAAGCCCGATGCAGGCAGCTCCGTAGAGGAAGTATCCCAATACGGCCGTGTATGAATTCAGCATGTTAACGGATCCGAAGAGGCTCATTACGATGGGATACACGCACGCCACTGCAACGGTTATTCCGAAGACGCTGAGCGATGCCAGGTACTTGCCCAGCACGATCTTCCATACGGAAACCGGCGCCGTGTATATAAGCTGATCGGTCTTAAGCTTCTTCTCCTCGGAAAGTATGCGCATCGTGAGGATGGGCACCGCTATGAGGAACAGAAGCATGGCGTTCTGAAGCGCGTATGAGATGTAGGGATACGCCTGCATCATGTTATAAACGGTAAAATAGAGTCCTAATACGAATAAATTGGCTGCCAGAAATATCCAGCCGATTACCGACGTGAAAAAGGACCTGAACTCTCTCTTATAAATCGAAGACATTGGGCTCATCCTCCTTGCTATTGTTCTCTCCCGTCAACGTGAGGAAAACATCCTCCAGGCTCTTGCGCGTCACGCTCATCTCCATGATGGGCATGGACGCCTTGGCCATCTCCAGAGACAGCGTGTCCCTGATGTCGCGGCCCTCATCGAGCTCGACGGCGAACGAGATAATGCCCTCGTCGTCGGTATCTCCGAACTCGAAGGAGCTCACGCCGTCAATCCGGCCGAGGATCTCTGTTATGGCGCCCTCCTCGCCCTTCGCCTTTACGTTGAGCGTAGTTCCGCCGGAAACCATGTTCTCGAGATTATCCACCGTATCGGAGGCCACGAGCTGTCCCTTCGCGATGATGAATACGTGGTCGCACACCTCGCTCACCTCGGAAAGGATGTGAGAACTCAGTATTACGGTGTGGTCCTTGCCTAACGAGCGGATGAGGTCTCTCATCTCGATGATCTGCCTGGGATCGAGTCCGACGGTCGGCTCGTCGAGAATGATTATCTCGGGCATGTTGATTATCGCCTGGGCGAGTCCCACCCTCTGCTTATATCCCTTGGACAGGTTCTTTATAAGTCGCCTGGACATGTCGGAAATGCCTGTCACCTCCATGACATGGCTCACCGCCTCTTTCCTATCGGCTTTGGGAATAAGCTTCAATTCCGCGACAAAATCCAGATACTCCTTTACGGACATATCCGGGTACAAAGGCGGCATCTCGGGTAGATACCCTATGCACTTTTTAGCTTCTATGGGGTCTTTAAAGATGTCGTGACCGTTTATTAATACCTCTCCTTCGGTGGCTCCGATGTATCCGGTAATAATATTCATGGTCGTCGACTTACCGGCACCGTTAGGTCCCAGAAATCCGTAGATTTTACCGGGCTCCACCGTAAGATTCAAGTCATTGACGGCGCACAACTCGCCGTATCTTTTGGTTAGATGCTTGATCTCAATCACGTTGCTACTCTCCTTTTTGCAATATTATGTCTCTTACATTCAGGAGATATTTAACAACATTTGTGTGTTAAAAATGTGTATTTCAAAAACGATCTTCAGGGGGTTAAACGTCCTGCTTTTCGCAGAGAATAATCTTATCGTGGAGGAGGATTTTCAGGTCGCCCGAAACGGCCACGGGCCGCGAATCCCGAAGAACCGAGGCGACGATGGCCCTCTGCGGGAGGCCTATGTCCTTAACGAGCTTATCCCTCCACAGGTGGTTATCGCTGATGAAGACCTCGCGAACCCTGAGGTCCACGTCGCCCACCCACTCCATGGCGCACAGGATCAGCACGTCGCCCATGTAGAGCATGGTGTCGCCCTTGGGAATTATGACCTCCTTATCCCTCTTTACAGCCACCACTATAAACTCGGGCGGGAATTCGATATCCGCGATGGTGGACTCCAGCCACGGATGAGTTTCTTCCAATGAAATACTGATAAAATCGAGGGGAAGGTCTCCGGATGCGTCGGTTATGGACTTCATCTTCGAATACTGCTCCACGAATCCGGCGGAAATGATACCGGTGGGGATGGCCACAAGCCCTACTCCCAGAAACGAAATGATGATGGCGAGCACCTGTCCCAGCGGAGTCTGAGGCGTGATATCGCCGTAACCCACGGTGAATATGGCCGATACCGCCCACCACAGTCCGGAGAACGCATTGGCGAACGCCTCGGGCTGCGCATTGTGCTCCAGTGAGTACATGAGCAAAGATGCCGCCAGCATGCAGATGGATATGAGCGCAACCGACGAGAGAAGCTGGTTTTTCTTCTCCCAGAGGACGTCTATCACGACGTTGAACGCATCGTACTGGGTGTTTATCCTAAAGAGCCTGAATATACGGAAGATGCGCAGCACTCGAAGCGCCACGAGTCCCGTCGGCAGAAACAGCGGAAGCAGGTAAGGCAGGATCGACAGAAGGTCGATCAGGCCGTAGAAGGAAAATATGAAGGAGCAATACGCCTTCCCCTCGGGCTTGTTGGGAAAAAGCTCGGGGGCCGTCCAGACGCGGCATACGTACTCGACGATAAATATCACGAGCGTGCAGTACTCCACCGTCCTGAGCGTGGGCACTATGCACTCGGGCAAAGTAAACGTGTCCGCTATAAGAATAGAGAGATTCAGCACTATCGCCGCCACGATGATGTAGTCGCAGATACGGCTGGCCAAATCGTCCTTGTATCCTATATTAATAAGGTTAAATGCGCGTTTTCTCAGTGATTTCATAATAAACTGATTATAAATGAGAATATGGGAAAAGTAAATCTATCTTGATATTAAGTGTTGACACCCGAATGAGTTGGTGATATTATCATGTCAGACAACAGCTCAACGTTGTCATACAACGTTTCCCGTCATACAGACATCAGACAACGGGAAGGCATGTATGACCTTAAAAAAACAGATACGAGGAGGTATCATCATGAGTGATCAGAAGTACGAAAACAAGCTGTATTCCGAGAAGGATTGTGACCTTTCCCTTTTGGACGGAAAGACCATCGCCATCATCGGTTACGGTTCCCAGGGACACGCTCACGCACAGAACCTTAAGGACTCCGGTTGCAAGGTAATCGTCGGTCTCTACGAGGGTTCCAAGAGCGCACAGAAGGCCAAGGATCAGGGTCTCGAGGTTTACACCACCGCCGAGGCTGCCAAGAAGGCCGACATCATCATGATTCTTATCAACGATGAGAAGCAGGCAGACATGTACAAGAACGACATCGAGCCCAACCTGGAAGCCGGAAACATGCTTATGTTCGCACACGGATTTAACATCCACTTCCAGTGCATCACACCGCCCGCAGACGTGGACGTTACCATGATCGCCCCCAAGGCTCCCGGACACACCGTTCGTTCCGAGTATCAGGCCGGCAAGGGTACCCCCTGCCTCGTTGCAGTATATCAGGATGCTACCGGTAAGGCACTTGACCTCGCGCTCGCTTACGGCGCAGGCATCGGCGGAGCCCGTGCAGGACTCCTCGAGACCACCTTCCGTACCGAGACCGAGACCGACCTCTTCGGCGAGCAGGCCGTACTTTGCGGCGGCGTTTGCGCCCTCATGCAGGCAGGTTTCGAGACTCTTACCGAGGCAGGTTACGATCCCCGTAACGCATACTTCGAGTGCATCCACGAGATGAAGCTCATCGTAGACCTCATCTATCAGTCCGGATTCGCAGGAATGCGCTACTCCATCTCCAACACCGCTGAGTTCGGCGATTACGTAACCGGACCCAAGATCATCACCGAGGATACCAAGAAGGCCATGAAGCAGGTACTCGCAGACATCCAGAACGGCAAGTTCGCCAGCGAGTTCCTTCAGGACATGTCCTCAGGACGTCAGGTTAACTTCAAGGCAATGCGCAAGAAGGCAGCCGAGCATCCCGCAGAGGTTGTCGGCGAGGAAGTTAGAAAGCTCTACAGCTGGTCCAACGAAGACAAGCTCATCAACAACTAATCTTCCACCGGTCAAAATAAGCAAAACACAGGTGACCGTCTCATCGCGAGGCGGTCACCTTTTTCTCTGTCCTATCCGATTCGTGAACTATTCAACCGGCAGCTTATGTTTTACAATATTTTTCTTAAACGGGCCTTCAATCTTATATGTTATACCCAGCTATCCCCACGAGCCATTATTACCATATGCAGACGGTTCTTAAGCTCCGGATTTTCGGTTTTTAAATACTCTAAAGAATCGGTCATCCCCTTAAGCACGGCAAGTTCCAGATCGTCCCCTTCTGCTGTTATATCATAATCCGGTCCGCCGTAGTCGATAATCCATTCTATTTTATTCTCCACCTCGGAATATTCACACACTGCACGGATATGCGGATTTTTCAAACGCGATACAAGCAGCTGCGCACTTTCTTCGAATATAAGCATTACCCGGTTGGCCACCTTGGGCACGATCAGGTTTTTACTGCAGTAGTTATCGATTTCGCCCAGCATTCCCGGAAAATCATAATCCCGGCTATGTATATTGAGCTCCAACACCTTAAGTTTATTTATAAAACGTCTCGTTTTTTCCCGCCGGGGATGTTCAAATATCTGCTCCGGTGATCCATCCTCATAAATGCCACCTTCGTCCATGTAAAACACGCGGTTAGAGATTGCCTTGGCGAAATCCATCTCATGGGTTACAATCATCATCGTCTTACCCGTATTTGCCAAATCCCTTATGACCGCCTGCACCTCTCCCACCATCGTGGGATCGAGAGCACTGGTGGGCTCATCCAAAAGAATTATATCCGGATTCATTGCAAGAGCCCTGGCGATTGCTATACGCTGCTTTTGTCCACCGGAGAGTTCATCCGGATAGTTAAGCGCCTTCTGAGCAAGTCCCACAGTACGAAGCAACCTCATCCCGGTATCATATGCCTCCTGCTTTGATACGTTAAGCAGTTCCATCGGTGCCATCATGATGTTCTCAATCACAGTCCTGTGACCGAAAAGATTGAAACTTTGAAATACCATTCCCATCTTCTGACGAACCTTGTTCATGTCGCACTTCGCATCGGTTATTTCTTCATCATCCACCCATATTTTCCCGGAGGTGGGC
>JAILAS010000180.1 GCA_024681495.1 Eubacterium sp.
TGAACTTAAGGTTATCCCTCTCCACCTTAATCTCCTCGAGCTGCATCTCCATGCGGGCCCTGATCTTCTGCCGCTGCTCCACCATCTTATGCCGCACCTCGACCATCTCCCTGGGGTCGATGAACGCCAGGCACTGGTTCACCCAGATGAGGGTGCCTGAAAGGTCGTGCTTGCGGAGAATGTGAAGGAGCTTGCGCTTGTGTTCCTCCATCTGTGCGTTG
This sequence comes from Eubacterium sp., assembly GCA_024681495.1. GTDB lineage: Bacteria > Bacillota > Clostridia > Lachnospirales > Lachnospiraceae > RUG14243. The sequence goes on from JAILAS010000180.1 coordinate 222, forward strand.
GCCCTCTCCGTCTCTTCCCTCTCGCGGAGCGCAATCTGGTACTGCTCCCAGAGATACTCGAGCTCGTAGGAGCTGTGGACGTCGTACTTGTCGTAGACGTAATCCACCGCATTGGTTATGGAGACGTACTTCGCCTTCATCCTGTTAAGCATAACGATGGCCTTGTTCAGGCACGCCTGCGAATACTTAACCGTCTTATGGTAGCTGTTCACCTTAAGGAAGGCCGCGAAGACAGAGCCACCCATCAGGGCGCCGATTATGGCGCTTATGAGGGTTATGTCATAGTCAGTCATTATGGTCACGCCGAGCGAAAAGATCACCCAGATGGCGAACAGAACCGAAGTCACAATCATCACGCGGTAGAGAATCTTCTGCCCACGCCTGGCTCCCTCCATCGCCATTATCTGCGACTGCTTCTCGCCCTCGAGATACTGCATGTCCCTCTTGACCACCGCCTGATAAGCCTCGTTGGACTTAAGCCTCTCAATCTGGGCCGGGATGTCGTCCGCAGCCGCCTCGAAGTCGTCGATCCTGGCCTGGGGGAGCCGCTGCTTTTGATTGAGCAGTCCCTCCCTGCGCTTGGTGAACATAAGGACCTTCGCAGCCATGTCCTCGAGCTCCTGATGGTCCTCGGGAGGCAGGTTCTCGAGCTTTTCGGCATCGTTCAGGTAACCGGTGACCACCTCGTACTCGTTCTTCTGACTCTTCATCTCATTCATGTGTTCCATGATGCGCTCGCAGCAGGCCACTGCCTCCGCGCGCTTGTCGATCTTGTCAAAAGACGAGGTGTCAACGGGACCCGAAAGGCCCTTGCTCCGCCCCTCTCCGGCCGCCTCTAAAAGCTCATCGACGTTCCGGGGTTTCCTTCGTTTTCCAAAAATCCATTGAAACAAGCCCATTTTCAGACCTCTTTAAATAATCAGCTTTCCACTCGTTAGCAATCTCTTCTCCCCTCGAGAGAATCTCCTCGTCGGTAAGTCCCTCCATCGGATGGAGCAATCCGTCGTCCGCCCGGGATATCGCCTCGTCCTCCAACTCCTTAATCTGCCTTATGTCCTCGGGGGTAATCAGCCTGTTTTCCGCCAGGGAATCCTTATCCTCGCTGGACATGTAAACAGCCTTTCGATACGCGTCCAGGCTCACCTGCGACTCATTAATGAGGTAGGCCTTCTTAAAATAGTCGGCTCCGTTGGCGAACAGGAACATCCTGGAATACACCACTCCCATGTTGTGGTAAAGACTGGCCTTAAAGTCCATGGAACCCGGGGAATCGGGAAGCCCCTCGGCGATGTCCTCGTATATGCGGAGCGCCCTGGTGAGCCTGCCCTGCTCCACCTTAACGTCGGCGTACTTCTTGCGCCTCTCCGGGCTGCTAAGGCTCTCGAGGTGTGCGACCTCCTGCCTCGTGCGCGCTATCTCCTCGGACGTGGCGTAGCCCGTATAGCTAAGAATCCGGCTTACGAAAGTGCTCTGACCTGCGCTGACCATCCTGAGACACTCCCTGAGGCCTGCCGCCAGATCGGGCAGCTCCAGCTCGTTCTCGATATAGTCACACAGATCGCCGTTGAAGTAATCGGTGGGCGGAAGCGACGGGAACTCGATGAACACCCGGCACAGCTCCTCTATGGAGTAAATCCTCATGCCCTCCGACGGAAAACTATATGGGGCATTAGCCCTTTTTCCCTGACAAAGTATCAATACCGACATCCTATCACCTGTACCCTAGAGGGTAATCTCAAAATCCCACTCCATTCCGCTGGTGGGATAAAATTCTCCAAATCCAAGATCCTTTATGCTAAGGGTGAATCTCCTCTCGGAGAGCGCCCTGGCGTCAATGGAAACCCTGCCCGTGCGCGGCGGCCTAACAGGCAGCCCGTCGAGCTCAATCTTTTCGCGCCTCGTGTCCTTTCCATCGGGTGAGATGAGCATGAAGTCCAGGGTGTTTCCCTCTTCGAGAATGACCTCTGCGCTTCCCTCGGCCTCGTACCAGTTCTCCCCTGCGGAGAGCAATACGAAGCTCCTGGGGTTTCCCCTGTCCGTCACGTTCATGCACAGGTTAGCACCCGTCTTCGAGTCGCCGAGGTATACGAAGTCCTTCTCCCGTCCGTCGAGGTACGAGGAGCAGATGCACGCGCCCTTGGTGTAGAGGTTCTGGCCCTTGAAGACACGCCTTCCCTCACACAGGGTCTTAATGGACTCGTTCATCCAGTCGCCGTCGAAGCCCTCGCCCACCAGATAAACCGCGCCGGCGCCGAACTTCTCGAACACTCCCCTGGCGGCCTCATTGAAGTCGCGGTCGAGCGTCTCGGGTTTCTTGGAAAAGAGCTTCTTGCCAAAGCCCGGAATCCTGTCCTCCTTAACCACGGCCACGACGGGGCGCACGCGCTCGTTCCTCTGCAGATAGAGCACACTCATATCCACGCCGTCGAAGTCGAAAAGTACCACACCGTTTCGCCATATATTGACGGGCTGCGAGAGCGCAAAGCACGCGAAGGACTCCTTGTGGTCCCTGAGCATCACCTCTCCGGCCGGCAGGTCCTTCTCTATCGAGTTGAACAAAAAGAGTACCTCCCTGCTCACGACGGGAACCGTGATGACAATGCGCGAAACCTTATCTATCCCATATGTCACCCTTCCGAGTGTACACAGATTCTGCAGGAAGATGGAAAACGGAATTCTGGCGTCGGTGGCCACTCCCTCGAGCGTAAGCTTCTCTCCCCTCAATGCCGAGGCGTAGATGTCATTGTCCTTAAAGGAGAGGCTCTCCGAGTCCTCCTTAATCATGCGGGACGCCTCATAGCCTATGACCCATCTTCCATCCGCCGTCCTCGCGATATCGTAGGGTATAAGATACACCTTCGAATCGGGCGAGGGACTGAGCGTGGAGGGCTCCTCCATGGTAGAGTCCATGTAGCTTATCTGCACGTATTTATCGTTTAGGTCTATTCCAAGACAAGGATTCATAAACAACTCCGTCAGATTACGGGGAACATCTCCTCGCAGAGAGCCCCTTTCTTCATATATTCTTCCACCGTGGACGTAACCGCCCCGGCGTCCTTCAGGTTAAGCGCCACGGTAAGATTATTGAGCAGGTCATATCTGCTGGCTGCGGACGAATAATACACCGCCTCCCTGGTCTTTACACCGCTTCCGGAGAGCGTATTGCCATCGCCTTCGGAAAGGTTTACATAATACTGTATCGTCTGGCCCGGGAACAACGGAAGCGCCACGCCCCACATCCCGCGGAACATCTTCTTCATGGGCACTTGGCCGTAGGATTCCTCCTCGTCGTACCTGTAGTTCAGCATCGGCTCCTCGGAGTCGTCGTTGGTAAGGTAGTCCACAATGCAGATCTCCTGCAGCTGGTACTTACCCTTTAATACGGGGTCCAATCCGTCGAAGAATCCGAAGTACAGGCCCTTCGACAGGAGTGCATCGAGTATCTCCTCCTGCCTTTTAAGCTCCTCGATGGAGGCGTAGCCCCGCCTGATGAGCCACTTTAAAAGCGCCGCCTTCACCAGGTCGGATATCACGTTCAGCCGCTCGGATTCGTTATATATGAGGGTGAAGATGCCGTTATCGGGCTCCATCTCATCCGAGGTCAGATACTCCCTGGAGATGCTCGAATAATAGGCCGCCCTGGTTATGCGATCCAGGCTGTTCACCGCGCAGTTAGCGAATATCTCGTCCGCGTCGGCGATATACGTCCCCGTGTAGAGGTATTGTTTTACAATGCGCTCCTCCAGAAGGGGCGACCTCATGTCGAATCCCGCGGCGGCGCGGTAGAGCTTCTGCATCTTCTTCAGGGGGCCACGGTAGTGATCGCACATGTAGATGAGCATCTTTTCGTCGTATATGCCCTTCTCGAATACACCCGTGCACAGCCTGAGCGTGAAGGGATTGTCCCCGTGGTTGCCGATGGCGTAGTCGCACAGAAACAGCATCTTCTCGAGCCTTATGTGATCGATGCCGAAGCGCAGCGCGCGCATGTAGGCCTCCTCGTAGTCCCCGAGGGCCGCGAACAGTTCGATGAGCCTGCCGTTTTCGTCGAACGAGAGCACGCTCGTGTCGCAATGCGCGAACACGACGAGATACTTCTCCGCCCCGTGGGTGGCCTCAATATATCGAAGCAGCGCCGAAAGGACCATTCCCCTGGCATCCGGACGTATCCTGTCAGCCTCGAGGAGGGCCGATATTCCGCTCACCGACGCCGTAACCTCCGTTATCTCTCCCGTCTTCTCGAGGGAATCGAGAAGGAGGTACGTGTGATCGGGGCACATGGCCGAGAGCCTGCTCCTGTACTTATATGGCGTAAACAGATCCTCAATGACTATCTCCTCGTCAAAGGCGTACCTGGCGCCGTCCTCGTCCTGGTAAAGGAGCGTGCAGTCCCCGGATATGAGGCACGAAAACGCCTTATTGTCGCGAATCTTCACCACTTCCTCTCCCGAGAACAGCGGATTGCTGACCACGAGGTAGGGCATCTTCCCGGAGTTTTTAAGCGTAAATCTCCTGGCGTAGATGAGCTTCGAGAATGCGTATGCCTCCTCGAAGTCGAGGTCTCTGCGCGAGAAATAGTTATCATAAACGATCTTCATGTCGTCGTTTATATACCCCTCCTTGAGCTTGCGCGAGGCAAACTCGTCTATGACGGGGATGTATTCGGCGTAGACCACGGGCGATTCCCCGGCCTCTCCTATGATGAGCGAGAGGAACCTGGCCGTTCGGTCGTCCGGGAGATTCAGGGCGTATCTGAAGTACAGCCTAAGCTCCTTGGATATGTCGGACGCATTGATCTCAGGCAGGCTGAGCAAATAGCTCTCGTAGAGGCCGATGATCCTGACCTCGTACTCTATGCCCTTTCGGTAGTACTCGACGAACTCCTCTCCTATGCAATGGTTCAGGATAAGATAGGAACAGGTGGCGCCCACGGACTCCTGCGACGGGTAAAGGGCGACAATGCGCTCAAGAAGCCTGAACACGGTCTTCTTATACCCCGTCATCGTGGAGCAGAAACGGCAGACCTGGTCTGCGACCTCGCGGGACATCAGCCCGAATCGAACCGACCAGCCTAAAACCATGAGCTCCGCGTCCGTTATCTCGGATACCAGATAAGGCTCCTCGTTCAGCAACATGGCTGCCTCGAGGAGGATAAAGGGCGAATTCACGCCGCCCAGGATGCTCTCCCTGATGAGCGAATACTTGCGGGTGCCGTTGCGCGTGAGCTCGTCGTCCATACGGAGCCTCGAGAAGAGGACGCCGACGGAGTGCGGGTACTTGCCCGAGAGCTCTCTTATGTTCTGCGATATGGCGCGTATGTTTTCGTGCGAGGGATTAAGCCGCGCGGAAACCACGCAGTAGAAGCCCTCCACGTCGGGATTGCTCAATATCGCCCTGCGCTCCACATTGCCCAGGACAAGGGCGGCCTCATCCTCCCTGTCACACATTATGAGGACGTCGGCCTTGATAAGCGGATACCAGGCGTCCTTCGGATCGAGCGCCATGAGATCATCGCAAAGAGAGAGAATGTGCTCCCTGCGGGTCATGTCGTTGTCTCCCTTTATCCTGTCGGCTATGCACAGGGATGTGAGCTGCGACTTCTTCTTTCGAATCTGAAGTCTGTAGGGATTCATTCTCTTACGGCGGGAGCCGGTCATCGGGGCGTCGTCTCCCACGTACGACGGCGAAAGCACCGCCTCTATGGTGTATTCGGCGGTGAAGAAGGGATCGTACACCTTAAGCGACGCGAGGTTCTTTCCCGCGTGCATGAGCGACGGATCAATGGTGAACGCGATCTCGCACTGGTTGCCGACGAAGTCCTCCGGAACCAGGTGGGCCTTACGCGGCGAGAGGAAGTCCGCGTCACTCTCCACCCTAAGCACGAAAGTGCCCTCTCCGTCCTTTCGAAGGAGGACGTATTCCATTATCTTCTCGGAGATGTTATCGAGCTTTACGGTATCGACGCTGACAGAAAATTCCGGTCTCTTCGAACGGCCGCACGCTATGAGGAACTCCTCGAGCGAATTGTCGTAAGATGTGCGTCCGGAAATAAGCCCCTCGTAAAGGAGGCGCTCCATGGTACTGTCCGCGTTGAATATATTGGGAAACAATGGGGAATAGAAGATCTTTCTGGCCCTGGTGTACGAGGTCTCGCACAACGCGAAGAACTCCGGGAGGCTCTTAACCTTTATGTCTCCGTCTCCGGGCAGCTCCTTCACCACCCTGACGGTGACGGGAATTATCTTCTCGAAGCCCGCGCAAATCAGGCAGAGCTTACCGCTTATGAACTCATCGCTATGCATGGACGATGCATCGATGCGGTAGTAGATCTGCGCCATCACACCCGAAAAAGAGCCTGTCAGAGGCTCGATTCTGGTATTATCGCTTATGACGTATCCCTCGAGGGGAACGTCGTTTCCGGACTGAATGAGAAAACTCCCCTCCAGCGAGGAGTCCTCGGCGATGGTAATATCGATGGAATCAGTCCCGAGCGATACCACAGGCTTTTCCGTGTCAAATTGTCCGGCCGCAAGAGACTGTAACCGGCTTTGCATAAGAAATTCCCCCTATACACTACAATCTGCGGGCAAAAACACCCGCCCCTACATTATACTGTAAAAAGGGAGATTAGTCATTATTTTTATCACGCTTTCACGTCGAAGGAATACCTGTGCACGCTGCCCGCGGAATGCCCGTCTTTTATGAAGTCGTTGACGAAGTCCACCTTCCTCTCCTCGTTCTCCACCTTCATGGTCACGTTGTAACCCTTTTTCTGCAGCGCTCCGGTCAGCTCATCTATGTGCTCTTCCACCAGATCGAAGGATTTTTCGTCCTCGAAGAAGAAATGGGTGCTCACGTTCATATCCTTCATCTTCACCGAAACGTCCGTCGAGCCGAGGTTCTCCATGTCCAGGTGAAGGAAGGCGCTCAGGGTCCCGTCGTCATTTATGGAACGCTTGTTGGAGTACACGTAGAGGTCGCTCTTCGTGTTCTGATTCATGAGCCGCAAAGGAATCTGCAGGTATGTGTAGTTCTGGTTCAGCTGATTCATGAACGAGATGTTCTGGCGCATATCCGAGGCTCCCCTGGCAACCGCGTCCGTGCCCGGGGTATTCACCTTGGCGAACGCCTGCTCGAACCGCTCCATCTGCGTGTCGAGGCGTTTGTAGAGGTCGTTCATCCTGTCCTTGACCTCCACGTCCTGGGGCGAAACCAGCCAGTTTCTGGACATGATGTTGGAGAGCGTGCGGGTGAACGCCTTATTGGAAAGCAGGCTCCTAAGCTGGTCCGTTGTCATGGAATCGGACTTCTCGAGCAGCTTCGAAACCGCATTCATTACGTCCGCTCCGGTGAGGTCGCTCTTCAGGTTGCCGTTTTCGTCGAGGAGGGCCAAAAGCTCCTTGTCGCTGCCGACCATGTCGCCAATGAGGCTCTGGAGCGACTGCATGTCCTGCGTGGGCACGTAGAGGCTAATCTTAGTGTTCAGGAGGTTCTGGGAATTGAGCTCCTGATCGGTTAACATAACGCCCTCGCCGGCAATAAGGCTCGCACCACCCTGTGACACCGCAGCTTCGCCGGCGCCATCAGCTGTACCGGCCTCCGCCCCCGTGACCTCGAGGGGATTGACCTGCGCGGCAGCAGGCTGGGCGGAAGGATCGGAAGAAGCCTGCGTCTGTGAAGAGGCGCTTAGATTCGCGGTGACGGGCGCTCCCTGACCCTCAGGCGCCGCTTCGCCAGCTGCCTCTCCCGCAGCCGCTCCTGCCGTGGCTGCCGCGGCATTGTCTCCGGTGGGAGCACCCTCTATGATGAGGGGATTGGTCTGCGCGGATGCCGGATTGGCGGCCGGGCCGGCCGCCGCCTGGGACGTGGGCGCCGCGTTCTGCTCGAGGAGCTCGGACGCGCCCTGCCCCCTGTCGGTGGCGAGGATCTCGGCGTTCGCTCCTGTGTCGCGAAATATATTAAGGATCTCCTTTGCCAGGGATGCAGCCTGGTCCTTAGTGAGCTCTGAGGACGACAGGAGCTCGGGGACGGTGTCCATCATCGACTGCATCTTGTCGGTGACAGCGGCGTTGTCCTGGGCGTAGTTTTCGAACTGGATAATGGACTGCTCGCTGATGGGAAGGCCGGCCTTCGTCATGTCGACGATGGTGCTGACCTGCGTGCCCGGGTAGTCGGCGAGAGTCTTGGCCATCTCCAGAAGGGAATTCTTGTCGATGGACATTTGGTTGGCCATCATCTGCTGGACCATGGTTACCGAGGTGGAATTCACGGAAAGCCCGGCGGCAGACAGCGCGTTGGAGATGGTGGGAT
>JAILAS010000199.1 GCA_024681495.1 Eubacterium sp.
TACGGATCGAGCCGCCGCCCAGCTCCGTACCATTCAATACTATATCATAGGCCCTGGCCCTTACGGAACCGGGATCTGCGTCGATGTTGTCCCAATCCTCCTCCATGGGCATGGTGAAGGGATGGTGCATGGCCTTAAACCTCTCCTCGTCATCGGACCACTCGAGGAGCGGGAACTCCGTTACCCAGAGGAAGTTATATGTATCGGGATCGAGGAGATCCTGCTGGGATGCCAGCTCCACGCGGAGCGCTCCCAAAACCTCCCATACGATCTTATTCCTGTCGGCCGCAAAGAGGAGAAGGTCTCCGTCCGCCGCATCGGTGGCCTTAAGCAGCGCGTCGATCGTGTCCTGCTCGAGGAACTTGGTGAAGGAGGACTTCATCTCTCCGTCCTCTCCTATCGAGATGTAGGCGAGGCCCTTCGCTCCGTATCCCTTGGCGAACTCGACGAGCTTGTCGATCTTCTTGCGGGGCATGCCACCCAGTCCCTTGGCGTTAATCGCGCGGACCGAACCGCCGCTCTCGAGCGCTCCCGTGAACACTCCGAAGCCACAGTCCTTCACGATATCGCTCACGTTCACCAGCTCCATGCCGAAGCGTGTATCGGGCTTATCGGAACCGAAGCGGTCCATGGCCTCCTGCCACGTCATCCTGGGGAAGGGGGTCTGAAGCTCCACGCCGAGTGCCTCCTTGAAGAGGTACTTCATGAGGCGCTCATTGACGTCCATTACGTCCTCCTCGTCCACGAAGGAGAGCTCCATGTCAATCTGTGTGAACTCGGGCTGCCTGTCGGCCCTGAGGTCCTCGTCCCTGAAGCACCTGGCTATCTGCATATAGCGATCGTAGCCGGAGCACATGAGGAGCTGCTTGAACAGCTGAGGCGACTGGGGCAGCGCGTAGAAGTTTCCGGGGTGAACCCTGGAGGGAACGAGGTAGTCCCTGGCGCCCTCGGGGGTAGATTTACATAACATCGGGGTCTCTATCTCGATGAATCCCTCCTCGGCGAGGAAGCCGCGGACCAGATTCATGACCCTGCTCTTCATCATTATCGTCCTCTGCACGTCGGGACGGCGGAGGTCCAAGTATCTGTACTTAAGGCGCAGATCGTCCTTGGTGGCGGAGTTCTCCTCGATGGGGAAGGGAGGAGTCTCCGACTCGGAGAGGATCCTCAAGCTGGAAGCCACAATCTCGATCTCGCCTGTGGCGAGGTTCTCATTGACGGCGCCCGAGCGGCGGTCCACACGGCCCTCTACCGCGATTACGAACTCGCTCCTTAAGGTCTGTGCCTTCTCGAAGCCCTCCGTGCCTATGTCATCCTCGTTGAATACAATCTGCAGGATGCCGGACCTGTCCCTCAAATCCACGAAGATAAGGCTTCCGAGGTTTCTCCTCTTCTGAACCCATCCCATTACGGTCACATTGGCACCTATATCGGAGGTGGAAACCTCCGTACATCTGTGGGACCTCTTAAGTCCCTTCATAGACTCTGACATTTTTCTCCTTCTAAACCTTCTAAATAGGAATCTCTCCGAAACTAGTTATTGAAAAACTCCTGAAAATCCTCGTATCCCTGCTCCTTAAGCTGCTCCTTCTGGAACTTCTTGTTCTTATTCATGGGAACGACGAGGACACTCACGCCTTCTTCCCTCTCCGCGGCCGCCTGCTTAAACACGTCGGCGAGCTTCTCGGTGGGGTAATTCTTCTCGACCAGATATGCCTTCTTAGCAGAAGTGCCGGGCACCTTGAAGTCGTTGTCCATAAGCAGCATGATGATGCGCTCGAAACCAATGGAGAATCCGCAGGCGGGAACCTGCTGCCCGGTGAATCCTGCCACCATCGCATCGTATCTGCCGCCGCCTCCGCAGCTGCCGCCATACTGGGGCATGGCAATCTCGAAGATGGTTCCGGTGTAGTAGCTCATGCCTCTTACGAGGGTGGGGTCGAATACGAGCTTGAAATCCGCCCTCTTAGCCGCCTCGACGCTCACCGCTATCTGCGAGAGATTAAGAGCCGCATCGTCACAGAGCTGATCGGAGAGCTCCTTCGAGAGGAAGCCTACGCAGTCCGCGATGCTGTCCTTATCCTTAAGGCCGGCGAAAAGCGAAAGGTACTTATCCGCAGTCTCCTTGGAATAGCCGAACTTCACGAGCTCCTCGGAGACACCCTCTTCTCCAATCTTATCCATCTTATCGAGGATGATGAAGACCCCGTCGAGGTCCTCCTCCTTAAAACCGGCCCACAGAGCCATGGCCTTAAGCATACGCCTGTCGTTTATGCGCACCTCGAATCCGGAGAAATCGAGCTTGCCGAGCGTCTCGGTGGTAGCCAGAATAAGCTCGGTCTCCGCCATGTTCGTGGGCTCACCGATGATGTCGATGTCGCACTGACGGAACTGGCGATACCTGCCCTTCTGGGGCCTGTCGGCCCTCCACACGTTTCCGGTCTGCAGGGCCTTAAAGGGCTTGGGCAGATCGTTGGCGTGATTGGAATAGTAACGCACCAGAGGCACGGTAAGGTCGTAGCGCAGACCCATATCCACGATTTCCTCGGGAGTGGTGGCCTCAGCCACGTTGAGCTTCTCGCCCCTCTTAAGTACCTTGAATATAAGCTTTTCATTCTCTCCGCCCTGGCGGCTGGAGAGGTTCTCTATAGACTCCATGCAGGGAGTCTCGATAGGGGTGAATCCGTACGCGCGATAGGTGTCCTTGATGACGCCCTCCACGTAATCCCTTATTTCCATTTCGCGGGGACTGATGTCCTTCATGCCGGTGACCGGCTTCTTCTTAAGTGCCATAGAATCAAAACCTCTTATACTTATTCTCTCTTTTTTCAATAGAAGAAAGAAATTAAATTGCAGGTAAACACACTAACTCGTATTGTAACACAAAAGATGCGAAACTACACTAAATAATTTACCCAAAATTCCTCTTGCATAAAGGGGTTTTTATAGTTATAATGAAACACGTGCTTAAAGCACCAGTTGCCGATATGGCTCAGTTGGTAGAGCGATTCACTCGTAATGAATAGGTCACCGGTTCGAATCCGGTTATCGGCTTTTCTTCCAAGTCCGGCTCAGCCGGACCGGTGGGATTTCGTCCCGCCCAGTTATCCCAATCATCACATCTGTTTTGTTCCTCGCTTTTATTAGGGAGGATTAAATGAATTATATCGAATTTACACAGCGCGCCCTCGAAGCGACACGCGGCGCATTGGGCGAAGATATCAGCGTAGAACTTCGCGACGTACAGAAAAATAACGGAGTAAGGCTTAAGGGACTGGTCATAAGGGATCCCGGGGCAAACCTCTCCCCCACCATATATCTCGACGAATTCTACAAGAAATACCGCTTCGGGGCGAGCATGGACGAGATTGTCGACGACATCTTAAACGTGTACGACATGAGCAAGATAACCGGCGACATGGACACCAGCATCATCACCGACTTCGAAAAAGCCTCGGAGTATATATCATTAAAGCTCATTAACACCTCCAGAAACGACAATATGTTCTCGAGGGTGCCCAACATACCGTTCCTGGATCTTTCCATCGTCTTCTACCTGCTGATAGACGACTGCAACGGACAGACCGGCAGCATACTCATAAATAACGACCAGATGAACAGCTGGGAGACCGACGCCGAGGCCCTCTTTAGGATATCGCTTGCGAACGCCTCCAAGCTCTTTACGCCCCGGCTCTCCACATTGATGAACCTCACGGGGGACCTCCTCGATAAGTCGCCCTCGCCACACTCGGTGGCACCGCAGTCGATGTACATACTCACCAACGCCAGGGAGCTCTTTGGCGCTTCCGTGATGCTCTATCCGGGGATGATGAGTAGGGTGCGCGCCTTTTTGGGCGAGGACTTCTACATCCTTCCCAGCAGCATACACGAGGTGATAATCGTCCCCGAGAGCTTCGCTCCATCCAAAAAGCACATGAACGATATGATAAATGAAGTCAACACGATAGAGGTCTCACCCGAGGAGGTCCTGTCGGACCACTACTACTTTTATTCAATCGACGAGGGCAGAGTCACCTGCGCGGCGGCGTAGAAAGCGGCAGCATAGAAAGCTGTATGTCATCACTATAAAAAGCTGTATGTCATCACTATAAAAAGCTGTATGTTCTCATAAAAAGCTCCCCCTTAGGCAAACGATGTATAATCTGCCTAAGGGGGAGATAATAATTAGTTTTAGCAATATAATTTACTTTTTTCTCAGGTCAAAGACGCTGTCTCTCTCAACGAAGTCGGTGCAGACCTGCGTCTTAATCTTGCAGAGCTGGCGCCCCTTCACCATCTCCTTGATGCGTCGCACGGCCAGCTCACCCATCTCCTGCTTGGGAACCCTTATGGTGGTCAGCCTGGGACTGGAGATTTCGCAGAACGGAATATCATCAAATCCAATAATAGAAACATCCTCCGGCACCCTGACTCCCATCTCCGTCATGGCACGCATGGCGCCCAGAGCCACCATATCATTATCGGCAATATACGCCGTGGGAAGCTTAGGCTTACCTTCCAGATACGCCTTCATGTCCCTATATGCCCCGTCGATGGTCGGCATGAGCAAAACCTCATACTCAGGTCTCACCGGGAGCTTCGCCTTCTCCATGGCCTCGACGTATCCGCGCTTCCTGGACCTAAAGGCCCTGATGCGGAACGTTCCTCCCAGGTAGCCTATCTCCTCGTGGCCACGCTCGATCAGGTATCTCGTGGCACTTCGGGTGGAATCGGCGTTGTTTATCATAATTCCGTCGAAAGACATGTCACTTACCCAGTAATCAAATATAATAAAGGGGTTCTTACACCCTTTAAAGACTGTCAAATCCTCGTCTCTAAGCTCGGTGCCCAGCATTATGACGCCGCTGTTGGCATCATCCCTTATGGCCACGGCCTTCTCCTCGTAGTTGGGGTCGCGCTTGTCCAGATTGCATATCAGCAGGTTATAGCCGCTCTTCTGGCATTCCTCCTGAACTCCGTCGATGATGGACGTAAAAAACGGCGTATCGTCTATGATGATTCCGTTCTCCTTAAACAGCACGAACTTTATATTCTTAATTTTCCTGTTATCGGTATATCCCAATTCCTTGGCCAAATTGAGGATTATCTCAGACGTCTCCGCGTTCACGCCCTTCTTATGGTTCAACGCGTTGGATACGGTAGCCGGCGAAAAGCCGGTCATTTCACTAATCTGTTTAATGGTA